>JANMQB010000182.1:0-8979 GCA_031370155.1 Hyphomicrobiales bacterium
TTGCGGAGGAGGCGGGACGTACCGGGCGGTTTGAATTGTTTCGCCCCGCCTGCCAACCGCGTTTTGGTGAACTTTGTATTGGCCGGGTCTCTTGCCGGCGCCGCGAGCAGGGGATAGTCCCCGGAGAAGGATCGTGTGCGCTTCTTTTATGACCCGATGGGAAATTGGAAGCTTCCTAAGCGCTTCAGTTGTCGCTTCTATAGCGCGCACATAGTTGAATGCTTCACGGGCATCATCGCCCTGCGGTGGGTCAGCCCCAGCTTCTTCAAGCACGATATCTCCGAGAGTCGTTATCGTGCCTTCCATCGCAGATGACGTTAAGGCTTCGCGGCGTTGCAGTGGGTCGATCAGCATGTATGGGTTTTGCAGGCGCCGGGCCGCCCCTTTTAACTCTCCGATCGCCACGGAGGCTGTAGCCAGTGGCAGTGTAAGTCTGGCTAGGTCAAGATCAGGCGGTAGTGGGGCTGGAACGAACGCCCATGCGTTTTCCAGCGTGCGGACGAGTTGCTTCTGCTGGATGGGACTAAACCTTGCCGCGTCCATGGCTGTCTTGCTTGTTAAAAAATCTGAACCCGAATTTTAGCAAGACTATAGTCGATTAAAAAAAGAGGGCAATAATTTTAATGGAACGCCATCGATTAAAATTTCTGGAACTTTAATCAACTACTTGATAAAGCTTGCTAATTCCATGAATTCCCCTGTCCCGGCCCGGCCCAGCAGCTCGAACACCACCATTTCCGTGTTTACGATTGCAACGCCCGCCTGCCGCATGCGCTCTTGGGCGAGGGCCACGGAAGCCGGTGCCCGCGAGGCGATTGCATCGGCCACGGCGAAGACGGCGAAACCCGCTTGGGCGAGATCGATCGCGGTTTGCAGCACGCAGACATGGGCCTCGATTCCGGCGGCCACGACCTGCGGCCGTCCGGCTTCGTGAAGGGCGATCAGGTGAGTCCTCAGGGCCTCGTTGCGCCAGCCGGAAAACTCGGTCTTGGCGAAGACCGGCGCATTGCCGAGTTGCTCTCGCAACGGCGCAACCGTAGCCCCAAGTCCTTTGGGATACTGTTCCGACACGGCGATAGGTACGTCGAGCCGCTTCGCCGCCTTAAGAAGAATGCTGCAACGCCGCTCCAGCTCCTGCCCGCCTGCCATCGCCGGAAGCAGCCGTTCCTGGATGTCGATGAGCAGCAGAGAGGACCTTTCGGCGGAGATCAACATGAGTGCTGGTCTAGCCAAAGCCGGCTGCGAATGAAACGCCGGAATGGAACCGGGACCGCAGCACTTGGCGGCGGCCCCGGCATGGCTGCCTTAGGTCCGTGTCCAGCTTGTGTGGGGGAAGCGTCGCGTGGACAGTTCATGGATGCCTTTTGGCAAGCCATGACGCTTGGAGGGGTGTTCCAATTACTCGGACCTAGGCAGTCCTCCTCCCTGAAATAGAACTCGCCAAATGGGCACGCCACTCACAACACTCACGAAAGGCGCAGTTTCCCGGTGCTTAATCTTCGGAAACCAGTGCCATGGAACCGAAGCCCGCGTGGCGCATGTCCTTCCGCAATTTGGTGGTCAGGATTGTGATCAGGATATTTGATGGAATTTCCTCAAACGCATCCTCGGACGCCTTTAGAAAAAAGCGTTTAGTGCCACGACTTGCAACAGAAAATTGAGATGGTCCGTTGTCTGGCGATGTTGGCACTGCATCTTGCGCGCATTTGGAAAACGCTACGGCAAACTGCCGCACGGATTGACGGTAGTTCATAGCCATCCCCTGGGTATTGAGCCGCGGAAAACGAACGCAAAATCGACCGGTTGGCCTTTTTGCTGTTGCCGAATGATCAAAATAGCACAACCACTGCCGCGCAAATACTCACTTGTCAGTTTACATATTCAGGGAATACTCACTCATCAGTTTACATAATTCAGGGATTGATTAATCGCCTGTCACTCGCCAATTCACACAACTTAAATTGGTTAACTATTCGTAAAGACAATTTCAAGTAGTATTCACAAAGTGATTCGGGACGGGGGCCTCCATGCCGCGCAATGGTTTGGCGACCAGATTGAAGATCTTGAATGTGGCTTCAGACATGCTGTCGAGCGAGAGCGTCGGCAATGTCAATCTGGACAAGATCAGCGAATTGGCGGGTCTGACCAAAAAGAGCATCTACTATCACTTCCCCAGCAAGGATCATCTGCTCAGCGCCGCCGTCGATTATCTGCGCCCCACCTATCTGGAGCAATACCGGGTCTGGGCGGAAAGGGCTGGCGAAAACGCACAGATGCACGACCGTGTCCTGATGATCCTCAGAGGCCTTACCCAGGCCGCCGAGGACCCGCATTGGAAAGGATGCTGCTTTGTGCGCGTTGCGGCGGAGCTTGGAAGCCTTCCCGGCCATCCGGCGCGCAAGATTGTGGCGCGTGCCATCCGGGAAATGGAGTCATGGTTCGAAGTGGAACTGGCCGCCGAAGGATGCAACAATCCGATCGGCGTCGCCCGCCTGCTGGTGATTTTACTGAACGGCGTTGTAGTGACGCTTCTGGTACATCGCAACGGGCCTTACGGCTCTGAGGCAATCGAATTGCTCGACACCATCCTGCCCGCGAAGCATTGATCTGCCTCAGACGATCCCCGCCACTTTGAGCCCGAAGGCATAGACGAAGGCCACTTCCTTCAGCCGATCGAAGCGGCCCGAGGCGCCACCATGGCCGGCGCCCATGTTGGTCTTGAGCAGAAGCAGCTGGTCACCGGTCTTGAACTCGCGCAACCGCGCCACCCATTTGGCCGGCTCCCAATAGGTGACGCGCGGATCGGTGAGGCCGCCCAGCGCCAGAATATGCGGATAGGCCTTCGCCTCGATGCGGTCATAGGGCGAATAGCTGGCGATCGCCTCGTAGGCCTGCTTGTCCTTGATCGGGTTCCCCCATTCCGGCCATTCCGGCGGCGTCAGCGGCAGTGTGTCGTCGAGCATCGTGGTCAGCACATCGACGAAGGGCACCTCCGCCACGATGGCCCCGAACAAATCGGGCGCCATGTTGGCGACAGCCCCCATCAGCATGCCGCCGGCGCTGCCGCCCTGCGCCACGATGGCGCCTTTGCGGGTGAAGCCTTGAGCGATCAGATGCCCGGCGCAGGCAATGAAATCCCGGAACGTATTGGTCTTCTTGTCGAGCTTGCCGGACTTGTACCAGCGCCGGCCCTTTTCCTGCCCGCCGCGGATGTGAGCGATGGCATAGATGAAGCCGCGATCGACAAGCGAAAGGATATTGGTGTTGAAGCCCGCCGGAATCGAAATGCCGTAGGAGCCATAACCGTAGAGCCACAGGGGTGCGCTGCCGTCGAGCGGCGTGGTCTTGCGATAGAGGAGCGTCACCGGAATCTGCTCGCCGTCATGGGCCTTGGCATGGATGCGCCGGGTCACGTAATCGGCCGCATCGTGGCCGCTCGGCACTTCCTGCGTCTTGCGCAGCACGCGGCTCCGGTTGCGCATGTTGTAGTCGAAAACCTGGGTGGGCGTGGTCATCGAGGAGTAAGTGAAGCGCAAGATGTCCGTGTCGAATTCACGCATGTCGCCGAAGCCGAGCGAATAGGCTTCCTCGTCGAAGTCGATTGAATGTTCATCGCCGGTGTTCATGTTGCGCACCACGATGCGCGGCAGGGCGTTCTCGCGCTCGAGGCGGACGAGCCAGTCCTTCAGCACGATGAAGCCGGTAATGAAGCAGCCCGGCCGGTGCGGGATGAGGTCGCGCCAATTGACCGGGCTCGGGTCTGCCAACGGCGCGGTGACGATCTTGTAGTCTTCCGCATCGCCGAGATTGGTCTTGATGATGAACTGATCGTTCCAATGCTCGATTTCGTATTCGACGCCGCGCACCCGCGGCGAGACGAGCCTCGGTGCTTCGCCCGGTTTCTCCGCGTCGATGATCCAGTTTTCGGACGTGTCGTGATCGTGGATGTCGATGACGACGAAACGCCTGGAATTGGTCCTGCCCGCACCGGTGAACATGCCGGTGTCGTTTTCCTCGTGGACGAGAAGGTCGGCCGATTGCGGCAGGCCGAGAACGTGGCGATAGGTCTTGAGCGGCCGATGGTTGTCGTCCTGCAGCGTATAGAAGAAGCTGTTGCCATCCGCCGCCCAAACGGCACCGCCCGCTGTATTGTGCAGCACATCCGGAAGGTCGCGGCCGGAGGCGAGGTCGCGAACCCGCTGTTCGTAGAATTCCGAACCGTTGCCGTCGAAGGACCAGGCCGCGAGCCGGTGATCGGGCGAGGTCGCAATGCCGCCAAAGCGGAAATAGTCGCGGTCCTTGCCCAGCTCATTGCCGTCGAGCAGCAATTGCTCGGCCCCCGACATGTCGCGCAGGCGGCGGCAGTAGCGTGGATGCTGGCCGTCGGTCACGTAGGAGGAATAATAGGCGAAGGGGCCGTCGGGAGCAGGAACCGATGCGTCGTCTTCCTTGATGCGGCCCTTCATCTCGGCAAACAACGTCACCTGCAGGCCTGCCGTGTCCGCCATTACCGCTTCATGATAGGTGTTTTCCGCTTCGAGAAAGACGCGGATGTCGGCCGGCAGGAGCGACGGGTCGTGCATCACCTCCTGCCAGTTGGCGGCTTTCAGCCAGTGATAATCGTCGCGTTTTTCGTATCCGTGCCAGGTTTCCGCGTGCGGCCGCTTTTCCGCCCGCGGCGGCTTCACATTCGCAATGGTCATCGGTCAGGCTTTTTCCGGTTTGAAGTCGAGGGCGCAGCCGTTGATGCAGTAGCGCAAGCCCGTGGGCTTCGGCCCGTCGGGGAAGACATGGCCGAGATGGGCATGGCAGTCCTCACAGTGCACTTCGGTGCGCCGCATGAACCAGGAACGGTCCTCATGCTCGCCCACCGCGGCGTCCGACATCGGTGCGTAGAAACTCGGCCAGCCGGTGCCGGACTCGAATTTTGTCGACGAAGGGAACAGTTCCTTGCCGCAGCTCACGCAGGTGAACATGCCTTTGCGCTTTTCGTCGTTGAGCGGACTTGTGAAAGCCCGCTCCGTGCCGTGTTCGCGGGTGACGCGATAGGCTTCAGGCGAAAGCTGGGCCCGCCATTCGGCCTCAGCCTTGGTGATCTTGGGTGTCATCTTGCCATTTCTCGTTTGTCCGGTTGCTTATTTGTCTGGTTGCCTAAATGGACCTGCGATGCGCCGATGTGAAGCCTCCCGGCCCGTCACGCTTGTGTGTTCTGTTTACCCGGCATTAGCCATAACCGCATCGGAACAACCTTTCTCGATCCTAACTCCGCGCAATTTAAGCAACTTTACAGCGTTACCGGTCTTTTCTGGAAGGGTTGGAGGAGAAGTTTGCAGAACGCCATGTTCCAGCAGACCGCGGAGGCGAAGGATAATCCGGCCGCGGCCGGATTGCCGTCGCGGCATCGCGGCGAAGGCATGGGCACGCTAGCCCCTAACCGCCGTGGCTCGGCGGATTCCTTCCGCATGCTTACAGCCCGGCTGGGCAAGTTGCCTGAGGCCGATACGCCGATTGCGGAAATTCAAGTCCCCGATATCCAACCGGAATATTCGCCGGAACCGGCGGTGCGAAACGCCGCCTCTCATTCCACGCCGCCACCCGAACCGGTTTTCGAGGACCCCCCCAATATCTTCGCCCCTCCTCCGGTTGCAAGCGCTGCACAGCAATTGCCGCCGCCCTTGCCGGACATCGTGCTTCCGGCATTCCAGCCGCTTTGGCCGCTGAGCGAATCGAAATTCGCGCCGCTCGAATTGTCGGAAGTCGTCGTACTGGAGGAGGCCCAAGCTTCCGAACCGACGCCGGAACCGACGGCGCCGGTCGAACGCGAGTTGCTGCCCGCCCGGTTGGCTGAAGACCTGCAGGCCTTCATCTCAATGCCGGATCGGCAGGAGCCTGAGGAGTCCACTGCCGATCTTCCCGAGGAGCCGGTCTTCGGAATTCTGCCGGATCTGCCGCCGTCAGTTCAAACCTCGGCCGAAGAGCCGCCTGGCGAGCCGTCCCTTGCGGCGCTCCTGCAACAGCCCGTGCCGGCGGCTGAAACGGCTGCCAGTCCCGAACAGTCCGTGTCCATCCGTCCGGCCGACACTCCCTTTGCCGGCACGGCGCCGGTTGAGTCGCGGCGTGTGACGGCAGCCGATCCCTTCAAGGTCGCGCGGCCCTTCGCCGAGCGCGTGGTCGACACGATCCTCAAGAATGTCTTTCGGGACGTTTTCGCCAAGCCTTCGGACGATGACCGGGCGGCCTATCTTGCGGAAGCCGCAGCCGTGCTCGAAGAGGAGAACGCCGCCTCGGTAGACATCGAACACTCGGAGCAACCGGAGCCGCCCACGGCCCCGGAGCTGTCCCAGCTTGCTTGGCCGTTGCCTCAGGCCAGCCTCGGTTCTGTCCGGCCGCCCGAACCATCGGCGGAAGAACTGGCATTGCCGTTGGAATTGCCGCTGGAGCCGCCTGTTGAGCCAGCCGCCACGGCACCCTTCAGCCTGAAAGAGGTTGTGGCCAGCACACAGAGGCGCGGCAGGCTGCCGAAAAAGGAAACCAAATCGCCGGATGAATTTGCCGAGCCCGTCAAGACCGATGCGGCTCTCGACACCAGGCAGGTTCCCGCCGGACAGGCCGACGATGAAGCGGCGGAACTGGCGCGGTCGCTGCTCGACATGATGTCAGCCGGGGGATCGGCCCAGCCGCAGGAGCGGGCCCTTGCCGCCGATACGCTATTGCGGCTGACGCCGCGCATCCCGGTCAAGACCCTGGTGTCGGTGGTTGAGCGCCTTGCGGTGATGGACAATCCGCCGCAATTGCTGGTGGCCAAGATGATCCGCGATCCGCGCGCCGAAGTGGCGGCGCCGCTGCTCGAACGTTGCATGCATATCACCGACAACGATCTGCTCATGGCCGCTTCCGAGGGCGATCCCTCGAAGCTGCGCATGATCGCCCGGCGGCGCGCCCTGTCGCCGGCCCTGACCGACGGGTTGATCGCCAATGGCGATCCCTCGGTTCTGCTGACTCTCGTGCGCAATCCAGGCGCATCGCTGTCGCACGATGCCTATTACCTCCTGGCCGAGCACGCCGAGCATCATCACGGCCTTCTCGCGCCGCTGACCACCCGAGCCGACTTGCCGGCTCCCGTGGCCTTCGAGCTGTTCTGGCTGGTCCCACCGGAACTGCGGCGTTTTATTTTTTCGCGGTTCCTCACCGATTCCGAGAACCTCAACAAAATTCTCAAGATCACCATGGCCATGCAGAACGCCGGCGCGCCGCCGTTCGATGACGCCGAAGCGCAATTCCCGGACAAGGACCTCGTTGATGGGGCGATCGACCTAGCCATCGAGGGCAAACTGCAGGAAGCCGCCGGACGCTTGGCCGAAATCGGCGGCATCTGCAAGGAGAACGCCGAGCGCATTCTCTCCGACGCCGACGGCGAGCCCATTGCCGTGCTGTTCAAGGCGCTCGGCTATCCGCGCGGCCGGGTGGCGGTAACGATCGGCCGCCTGAAGCAGCCCGGCTGCGGTCTCCTCAGGGACGATCGCCCCACCGACGAGCTGCAGAGCATCTTCGATACGCTGTCCTTCAACAAGGCGCGTATTCTCTTGACCTATTGGGACTGGTACGCTCAGAAAACCGGCCCCTACGCGTCGCGCAACTGAGTATTTCCTAGTATTTCGCCGGGCGCCGGCAATTTCGGCTTGTCGCATTACATGCGATGCCATATTCAACATCCGGGATACGCACATATGATGCGGCGATTCGCGCGCTTGGGAGCGGCCGATGGAAAAAACCGACAATCTGGCAAGTCTCGCGGCGCAAATCGTCGCCGCCTATGTCTCCAACAATCAGGTGCCGCAGCCGGAATTGCTGCGTCTGATCGGCGACGTACATCGCGCTCTGACCGCCGCGGTGGCGGGACAAGCGCCGCACCAGGAAACGCCGGAGCCAAAACCCGCCGTGACGGTTCGCAAGTCGATCACGCCGGATTACCTCATCTGCCTGGAGGACGGCAAGAAATTCAAATCGCTGAAGCGGCATCTGCGCACCCACTACGATCTGTCACCCGAGCAATATCGCGAAAAGTGGAATCTCCCGGCCGATTATCCTATGGTGGCGCCCAACTATGCCAAGGCTCGATCGAGCCTGGCCAAGCGCATGGGATTGGGCCAGCGCCGCGGCCGGTAGAGGGTTTCAAATTTCTCTGCCGCCGACTCTTGCGGATCGGTAACGGTCGATTCATAACCAGTCGAGACGGATCGCAACGGCGATTCGCGAGGACGGCGGGGCGGACGTGATTGGGGGTTCGGCGAATATCGCTTTCAGGGCCCAGCTCGTTGTGCCGGAGCAGCGTCAGCTCTACGACTACTGGCTGGAGAAAGCGCAGGACCGTCCGATGCCGGAGCGCGGCGACATCAGTCCCGCCCATATTCCGCGCCTATTGCCCTTTATCAGTCTCATCGAAGTCGGCCGCGACGATCGCCGCTGCCGCATCCGCCTGGCCGGCACGCGGCTGCGCGATATCTATGACCGCGAGATCACCGGGCTTCACATCGAGGATCTCGATTGGGGCGACAAGCACGATTATTGGCTGACCGCTTACCGCCGCCTCATCGAGGAGGGAAAGCCGGCCCAGGGCGTGGTGCGCGGCCCTCGCCTGCACAAGGAACATCTGGTGCAATACTGGCTGAAGCTGCCGCTCGGCCTCGATCGTTCCGGCCAGGTCGGCATGGTCCTGTGTTACGATCATTTTCAATCCTCCATCGAGGAAGCGCAGGGGCCGATAAAGGCCGTCGCCACGTGACCGGAAAGAAAATTCATTAAGGGTATTGATTCCTGTAGGAATATTTCGCATATATCCCTTTGGAGTATGCTTGATGACCACACGGAATTATGCCATGAATAGCCCCTTCAGTTTTTGGAGTGATGGCTATGGCGGAATTGGACCCGGTTTCATTAGACGCGACAGCAGAGGTAACAATTCCCGGAACCGGGCTTACC
>JANMQB010000014.1:0-3227 GCA_031370155.1 Hyphomicrobiales bacterium
TCCCTGAAAAGCACCGGCAAGGGCGCGTGCATTCTGCCGCATGGCGTGCTGTTTCGCGGCAACTCCGAGGCCGACATTCGCCGCGCCCTCATGGGTGCCACAACGGTGAGCGATTGCATGCCGGGGGAGAGCCTTGACTAATCTCACGCCGCTATTAGACACGGCTGCTCATCCAGGGACCGGTGGTATGCGTGGTAGGGGAGACGAAGTCCTAGAGGGGACGAGTGATCGCCATGGGGATGGGCACTGGCGCCTCCAGTGATTATTTCAATCCGCCTTGTGCCGCTTTCGCAAAGGGTGGTTGGCTTTCGTGAGGCCCATCTCGTCTAGACAAAATGCCAGATCCTCCTTTATTTTCGTTGGCGTCTAGACAGAACTAGAGCCTTCAATCAATTGAATTTGTTGGAAAAATATAGAAATCATAATCCTGGGGTCGGGGGTTCAACTCCCTCCCCCGCTACCAAATAAATATCCAAGCAGTTCCAGCAATATCCAGAAGCCCGCGTAACAGCGGGCTTATTCTTTGGCTTTCGTCCAGAAAGGGGCAACGCTGTCCATCCGGGGGCAAGCGGGGGCAACAATGGGGGCAAGAGAGCTATCCATCGGAGGGGTTGCCCCCATGTCCCTGACCGATACCGCGGTTCGCAACGCCAAGCCCGGCGAGAAGCCAGTCAAGCCGTTCGACGGCGGCGGGCTATATCTGGAAGTCTCTCCGGCCGGGGGAAATTTTGCGCGAGGGATCGTCACCGGATGGCGGAGACGCTGATCGGCGACTCCGGTCGCGCAGCGCCTAGAGCCCGTTCCGGCGTCAGCCGGAAGGGCCCGCTTTAGCGATGGGAAGCGTTTTTATGTGCTTGTTTATGGCACCCACGACGGCGGCTTGTAACGGCAAATTCTTCTTCTCAGCCTCCCAGTGCTGATGAAAGAGGGCGACCGTTTCACGCGCGGTATTCAGAACGAGTTTCTCGGGCAGCAATGCCTTTGCCGAAAGATGGGAAAGCTCGTCCTCGGTAAAGCCGTCAAACCGCTTCGTCCTGCTGAAGTTCAGGGCGGCGTTGGAGTCCGCTATATACGCAATTGTCGATACGAAATCATAGGCGGGGGCCAACGCGACCTTGCGCCGGTCCGGATAGATCAGCGACCAGTTCTTCAGGTGCATGTCGGCGTTGCCGATTAGCGTGTTGAAGGTCAGGCGCCGGATCAATTCTGCAACGTCGTCATTGGAAGCCTCGGCGCCAATAACCCGCGCGATGTTGCGGTAGCTCGCGCGCTTGTATTTGTCATCGGGATAGACGCCGAAGACCTGCGCGAAATCCTCGATGTGAACCAGTTCCCCTCCGGGCTGCCGGTCGAAGCGCTCGATAGCCAGCGCCTTTCCTTTCAACTCGCCGATGCCTTCGGGCAGATTCCGGACGTCTTGGGGATCGACAAGTTTGATCGACGGCACATTCATGCCGATCAACCCGGCAAGGGTCATCATCGAGAATTCGTTTTCCGACACTCCTGCGAATTCGCGCGAGGGAAGCTTGACGATCCATGAGCCGCCGATGCCTTTTGCCGGTATGCTCTGACCGCCCCTCGCCTCCTCGATCGCCGAAAATTTGAGCTGAACGCCAGCCAGCGAGAAACGCAGTGCGTCCTCATGACGATCATCTTCTTGATGATCATCATCGGCAGCATCATCGGCATCAGGGGGCCATGCCTGCCCATCGGCAGGATGGATGGTGATGGCGCCCGACAGATCCATACCGAGGGCCCAGAGCAGGAAGAATTCGCGCTCGGGATTTACCCCGGCCCGCGCTGCGAGATACGTGCGCATATGCCCTTCGGGCAGCAGGTTCGAGAAGTAAGGCAGCACGCGTTTTTGCGTCGGCTTGAAATCGGTGATGAGTTCACCGAGTGAGTCCTTAAAGCCCAGCCCGAGCGTCGGACGGCCGCTGTCCGCGATGTAGGCTTCGTTGAAGGCGAAAAGAGTCCGGTCGCCCGCAACGCGGGTGAGCGTGCCGATCGGTTTGCCATAGAGCAGGACATTGAGGACGGAGACATCAGGCATTGTCGTCCTCATCCAGGCTATAGGCGGGGCGCACGGTATTCGATCGCGGCGCATGGACGGAACCGTGTGCGAGCGTGTTGCGCAGGCTCTTGAGCTGGGACAGGGATTCGCGAACCGCGTTCACGTTATGGGGATCGCTCCAGTACTCCTTAAAGGCCTGACTGGCTGACCGGATCGCTGCAAGCTCAGATCCGGAAAGCTGAAAATGCTGAAGTTCTTGGATCTGGCGCTGAAGCTGCGCAAGCTCGTTTGGCGCCTGTCCTGTTCCAGGGAGGAATCTGGAAATTGTCTTTTGCAGACGCTTCAGCTCCTTTTGAGCGAGGCGTGCCTCCTCACTGCGCCCGCTGGAGGGCGGTTCGCGGGTCCTGACAATCGATTGGACGGCAGGCACTGTATTGCGGGGAACAAGCGTCAGCTCCAGATCAAGAGCGCGCGCCAACTGGACCAGACTGGATACCCTTAGATCGACGGCGCCGGTCTCGATCTTGGAGATATGGCCCTGAGGCACGGCAGATTTGGCGCTCAGTTCGCGCTGGCTGAACCCCTTGCTCTCCCGCGCTTTCCGCAGGGTCTTGGCGATGTGTTCGGTCGCGTAGCCCATACTGATATATCTTTCTATATCATTTTAGTCTGTTGATATATTTTACTATATCATTATCTCGGTCCCATTTCAATGGCTGATGTCCTATTATGTATCGGTTACAATGAATGATCTACTTTTATAGATCACGGAGGCCCGTGCCGCAAAAGGGCGACCGACCCGGCAATAAGCGCTAGGAGCCGGGGATCTAGCGCCCTTTAACTCCGGCTCAACCGGCCTCCCCCGCTACCATCACTCGCCCACGCCGAGCCATCAAGGCCGTCTTTCCAAGGCGATGGCGGTGGCCTCGCCGCCGCCGATGCACAGCGAGGCGATGCCCTTGCGGGCGCCACGGGCGATCATGGCGTGCAGAAGCGTTACGACGATGCGGGCCCCCGATGCACCGATTGGATGACCCAGCGCGCAGGCGCCGCCGTTGACATTGACGATGCCGGCCGGCAGGGCGAGATCGCGGATCGCCGCCATGGCCACGACCGCGAAGGCCTCGTTGATCTCGTAGAGCTCCACCTCCGAAGAGCGCCAGCCGAGCTTAGCCAGAAGCGCTTCGATGGCGCCGATGGGGGCGGTGGTGAA
>JANMQB010000274.1:0-3000 GCA_031370155.1 Hyphomicrobiales bacterium
GCTGGCCCGACTCGCTGTCATAGACGCAAGCCTCGGTCAGTGCCTGGCCGATGCCCTGGGCGATGCCGCCTTGCACCTGGCCTTCGACGTTCATCGGTTTGATGATGGTGCCGAAATCGTCGACCGCCACGTAGATGACCACTTCCGTGACACCCGTGTCGGCATCGACTTCCACTTCGCAGATGTGGACGCCGGCCGGAAACACGAAGTTCGACGGATCGTGGAAGGCGCCTTCCTTGAGGCCGGGCTCGATTTCAGAGGAGTTGAACTTGTGCGCCACGTAAGCCGCAAGCGCCACTTCGCCGAAGGCCATCTTCTTGTCGGTGCCCTTGACGGTGAAGGTGCCGTTCTTGAATTCGACATCGTCGGCGGAGGCTTCCATCACCGCCGCCGCCACCTTCCTGGCCTTGGCCTCGATCTTGTCGAGCGCCTTGGAGATGGCCGTCATGCCCACCGCTCCGGAGCGTGAACCATAGGTGCCCATGCCGAACTGCACCTTGTCGGTGTCGCCATGGACGATTGAGACATTGTTGATGTCGACGCCGAGCCGTTCGCAGACCAGCTGAGCGAAGGTGGTTTCATGGCCCTGGCCGTGGCTGTGAGATCCTGTGAGCACTTCCACCGTGCCCACCGGATTGACGCGCACTTCCGCCGACTCCCACAGGCCGACGCCGGCGCCCAGCGAACCCACTGCCGCCGAAGGGGCGATGCCGCAGGCTTCGATATAGGCCGAGAAGCCGATGCCGCGCAGCTTGCCATTGCGGGCGGAGGCCGCCTTGCGGGCCGGGAAACCCTTGTAGTCCGCCAATTCCAGCGACTTGTTGAGGGCGGCCTCATAGTCGCCCGCGTCATAGCACATGATCACCGGCGTCTGGTGCGGGAAGCTCCTGATGAAGTTGCGGCGGCGGAATTCCGCCGGATCGATCTTCATCTCGCGCGCCGCCGTCTCGACGATGCGCTCGACCACATAGGTCGCCTCCGGCCGCCCCGCGCCGCGATAGGCATCGACGGGTGCAGTGTTGGTGTAGACCGCATCGACCTCGGCATAGATGCTGGGGATTGCATACTGGCCGGAAAGCAGCGTCGCATAGAGATAGGTCGGCACGCAGGAGGCGAAGGTCGAAAGGTAAGCGCCCATCGCCGCCGTGGTCTTGACCCTGAGCCCCAGGATCTTGCCGGAGCGGTCCATTGCCATCTCGGCGTGAGTGACATGGTCGCGGCCATGGGCATCGGACAGGAAGCTCTCGCTGCGTTCCGCCGTCCACTTGATCGGCCGGCCGCCGATTCTCTTCGACGCCCAGACGCAGACCACTTCCTCGGCATAGATGAAGATTTTCGAGCCGAAGCCGCCGCCCACGTCGGGCGCGATCACCCTGAGCTTGTGCTCGGGCGCCAGGCCGTGGAAGGCCGAAATGACCAGCCGCGCCACATGCGGGTTCTGGCTCGTCGTATAAAGCGTGTAGTGATCCGAGCCCGTATCGTAGGAACCGATCGCCGCGCGCGGTTCCATGGCGTTGGGAATGAGGCGGTTGTTGACCAGATCGAGCTTGGTCACATGGGCGGCGTTCTTGAACGCGGCATCGGTTGCCGCCTGATCGCCGAGCGACCAGTTGAACACCCGGTTGTCGGGGGCGGCGTCATGCACCTGCGCCTTGGACTTCATCGCCTTGGCCGCATCGACATTGTGCGGCAGCACGCCGTAGGAGACATTGACCGCCTCCGCCGCGGCCTTGGCCTGCGCCTTGGTTTCGGCGACGACCACGGCGACATGATCGCCCACATAGCGCACCTTGCCCTGGGCGAGGATTGGATGCGGCCCCGCTTTCATGGGCGAGCCGTCCTTGGAGTGGATCATCCAGCCGCAGATCAGTCCGCCGATCTTGTCCTCGGCCACTTCGGCGCTGGTAAAGACGCCGACAACGCCCGGCATCTTTTTCGCCTTGGCGGTGTTGATCGACTTGATCGTGGCATGGGCATGCGGGCTGCGCACAAAATAGGCGTATGTCTGGTCCTTGAGATTGATGTCGTCGGTGTAGCGGCCCTTGCCGGTGATGAAGCGTTGATCTTCCTTGCGCTTCACGCGCGCGCCGATTCCTGTCTCGGTCATAGCGTGCCTCCCTTACATTTTCTCGGCGCCGGCCTGCACGGCCTTGACGATGTTGTGATAGCCGGTGCAGCGGCAGATATTGCCTTCCAGTTCGTGGCGGATCGTGTCTTCGCTGAGCTTCTTGCCGTTGCGCTTGACGATGTCGACCGCCGCCATGATCATGCCCGGCGTGCAGAAGCCGCATTGCAGGCCGTGATGCTCGCGGAAGGCTTCCTGCATCGGATGCAGCTTGCCGTTCTTGGCGAGGCCCTCGATGGTCACAACCTCGGCCCCGTCGCAGGCCATCGCCAGCGCCGTGCAGGATTTGATCGCCTTGCCGTTGACATGCACCACGCAGGCGCCGCACTGGCTGGTGTCGCAGCCGACATGGGTGCCTGTCAGTCCCAGCGTGTCGCGCAGAAAATCGACCAGCAGGGTCCGGCCTTCGGCTTCGCCGCCGACCGCCTTGCCATTTACCTTCATTGAGATTGCCGGCATCGACTTTACCTCCCAAAACCGCCCCAGGAAAAACCGGGCTTGGCCGGCGTTGCACCGGCCCAATCGAAATCCCGGCGGGGACTTCTGTCTTCGCCGCGCGCATACTCTTCTGAGTTTATGACACGGTCAAGCGCTACCAAGGCGCCGAATCGAGATTTCTGCGCCGAATTGAGTCGTTGTGCAGCGCACACACGAAACCGCGCCGGAAAATCAGCCGTATGTAGTAGAATAATACGGCAAAAGATGGAGCCAGCCATGCTTCGCGTGCTTCTCGCAGTGCTGCTTCTGATGGTGGCGCCGGTGACAGCCGGGGCCGGCCAGGTCGGCGACGCCGACCGCGCCGAATTCCAGCGCATCATAACCGGCCAGATCGATGCCTTCCGAGCCGATGACGGTCCGCGCGCCTACAGCTATGC
>JANMQB010000295.1:0-5645 GCA_031370155.1 Hyphomicrobiales bacterium
AGTTTGTCCTTCGAAGGCGGACACATCGTCCCGCCAATACCGGAGGAACGAATATGAAGCACTCTGCAACACTCTTATTGGCGCTGACTGCTGTCTGCGCCTCGGCCTTGATGCCGGCAACGGCCAGCGCCGCGACCCGCATCCGCCTCGAGTGCCGGGCCAATGGTGCGTCCGATATCTCGATGAAAGCCCGCCATGAGGTGCGCAGCGCCCGTACCAAATTCACGGCTGAGTTCGAGGCAGCGCCCGGCACCGGTTTTACGGCTGGCACAAAGCTTGTCGTCCAGGTCAAGGGTGTGAACGCCGGCAGCATGACGCTCGAACCCGTCGTCGGTGGGGACGTTGTTGGCGATCTCAATCTCGACACCCGCCCGCAGCCGCCGGATTCTGTCGCCTTCCCAGCCAACTGGCCCGCCCCCATCAACCGTGGCGCCGACATCAATATCCTGCGCAACGGCGCCGTCGTACTGGGCTGCGGCCTGCGCTGAAGGTAAGCTATGAAAGCGGCGGTTGGGGGTCGCACGCGCAGCCCCCGGCCGCGAATTCGGTTGATTTGTCACACAAATGTCCCCCCGACTATTGCAGGCCATTTTTGATATGCTAACATGTTAGTATGAGCTCGACTTTAGAGGGCTCAGTAAAAGCCGAACGGGAGGACCACCAATGCTGAAGAAAGCCTTTGCCTGCACGATCGCACTTGCCGCCATGCTGGCAGCCAGTTCAGCAATCGCTGACACCAAGGACAAGAAAATCGCGCTCTCCAACAACTACGCCGGAAATTCCTGGCGCCAGGCCATGCTGAAGAGCTGGGACAAAGTCACAAAACCCGCCGTAGAGGCCGGAATCGTTGCCGCCGCTGACCCCTTCACCACGTCTGAAAATCAGGTGACCGAGCAGGCGGCGCAAATTCAGAACCTCATCCTTCAAGGCTACAATGCCATCGTCATCAACGCCGCTTCACCCGACGCCTTGAACGGCGTTGTCAAGCAGGCTTGCGATGCCGGCATTATTGTCGTCTCCTTCGACGGCATCGTCACCGAGCCCTGCGCCTGGCGCATCGCCGTCGACTTCAAGAAGATGGGCGCCGTCCAGCTCGACTATCTTGCCGAAAAGATGAAGGAGGGCGGCAATCTGCTCGAAATCCGCGGCCTCGCCGGGGTGTTCGTCGACGATGAAATCTCCAAGGGCATTCACGAAGGCGCCACCAAGCACTCGCAGTTCAAGATCGTCGGCTCGGTGCATGGCGACTGGGCCCAGGAAGTGGCGCAGAAGGCGGTGTCGGGCATCCTGCCCTCGCTGCCCGACATCAAGGCCGTGGTGACCCAGGGCGGCGATGGTTATGGCGCCGCTCAGGCGTTTGCCGCCGCCGGACGCCCGACGCCGCTCATCATCATGGGCAACCGCCAGGATGAGCTGCAATGGTGGAAGGAACAGAAGGACGCCAACGGCTACGAGACCATGTCGGTGTCGATCGCTCCCGGCGTCTCGACGCTGGCCTTCTGGGTCGCCCAGATGATCCTCGACGGCAAGGACGTACCGAAGGACCTGACCGTGCCGTTCCTGCAGATCAACCAGGCCGATCTGGAAAAGAGCCTCGAGACCACCGAAAAGGGCGGCGTCGCCAATGTCGAATATTCGGCCGAGGACGCTGCCAAGGTCGTGAGCGGCATGTAGGGCTTGCGCGAGCCGGCAATCAGACTGGACGGCGTCGAAAAGAGTTTCGGCGCCGTCCGTGCCTTGCGCGGCGTCGACCTGTCGGTCGACGCCGGCGAATGCCTGGGGCTGGTCGGCCATAACGGCGCCGGCAAGTCGACCTTGATGCTTGTGCTGGCCGGGACGCTGTTGCCCGACAAGGGTGAATTGTCGGCCGGCGGGGCACAGATTCAAGGCCACTGGTCGGCCGCCGCGGCGCAGGCCAGGGGCATCCGTTGCGTCTTCCAGGAACTCTCGCTCTGCCCCAACCTGACGGTCGCCGAAAACGTCCGCATCGTCCACAAGTCGCTGCGCGGCTTCGGCTGGAAGCGCCGGGCCCGCGCCCTCATCGCGGCGAAGCTCGACGAGATCTTTCCCGGACACGGCATCGACGCCGACGGCGAGATCGCCGGTCTGCCGATCGGCCAGCGCCAGATGGCGGAGGTCGCCCGCGCCTTCACGGTGACGGCCGATCCCTTGCGGCTGGCGATCCTCGATGAACCGACCTCGTCGCTCGACGCGGTGACCGCGGCGCAATTGCTTGCCTATGTGAGGAAGGAGGCGGCGAAGGGCACCGCCATCATCCTGATCTCGCACCTCCTCGGCGACATTCTCAGAACTTCCGACCGCATCGTGGTGATGAAGGACGGCAAGACCGTCGCCGAGCGCCCCGCCGCCAAATTCAACCGCAATTCGCTGGTCGCGGCGATGGGCAGCGAGGCGGCCCAACGCAAGCACGGCCGCGCCGGCGCCATTGCGCAGCCGGATATGCCGATCATCGTCCGGGCGGCGGCGAAACCGGAGGAGCCTTCGGGCGAATTGCTCATACGCAAGGGCGAGATCGTCGGGCTCACCGGGCTTGCCGGCCACGGCCAGACCCGCATGCTGCTGCGGCTGTTCGCAAAGGACGGCGCCGAGGTAAAAGGCGCCGTCGCCTTCATCGCCGGCGACCGGCAATCGGACGGCATTTTCCATCTCTGGTCCATCGGCCAGAACATCACGGTGCGCTCGCTGCGCGCCCTGTCGCGCCACGGCCTCATCGATGGCGCGAGCGAGGCACGGCTGGCGGAAGACTGGAAGGATCGCATCGCCATCCGCACGCCCGACGTGAACAACAACATCCTGACGCTTTCCGGCGGCAATCAGCAGAAAGTCCTGTTCGCGCGGGCGCTCGGTTCCGATGCCGCCATCATACTGATGGACGATCCGATGCGCGGCGTCGATATCGGCACCAAGCTCGAGGTCTACGGGATGATCCGCGAACAGGCCGATGCCGGGCGCACTTTCATCTGGTACACAACCGAGATCGAGGAGCTCAGCCACTGCGACCGCGCCTATGTGTTCCGCAACGGCGCGATTTCGGCAAGCCTCGGCCGCGATGAACTCACCGAGGAGCGGGTGCTGCAGGCCTCCTTCGCCGAAAGCGCGGCCACATGAACCGCAGGCTGCTGCGCTCGCTTCTGCCCTTCATCTCGCTCGCCGTCGTGCTGGCGGCGACCTTCTACGTGCAGCCGCGCACCATGAGCTATTTCGGGCTCAATCTGATGCTGCAATATGCCGTGCCGATTGCGCTTGCCACCATCGCGCAGATGTTCGTCATCACGGTCAACGATCTCGATCTCTCCATCGGTCCCTTCGTCGGGCTTGTCGGCTGCATCGCGGCGACGCTGCTTTACACCGATCCCCTGCCCGGCGTGCTGGCGCTGCTCATCTGCATTGCCGCCTATGCCGCCGTCGGCGCGCTGGTCCATGTGCGCAATCTGCCCTCGATCGTCGTGACGCTGGGCCTGTCATTCGTCTGGCTGGGAATTGCGGTGCTGATCCTGCCCTCGCCCGGCGGCAAGGCGCCCGATTGGCTGAAGGCGCTGATGGCGGTGCAGATCCCGCTGGTGCCCTTCCCGATTATCGCCGCGGTGACCATCGGCATCGCGGTGCATCTGGCGCTGATGCTCTCCTCCTATGGGGCCGTGGCCCGGGGCGCCGGCGGCAATCCACGGGCGCTGGCGCGGGCAGGCTGGTCGATGCTGCAGACCAAGATGATCATGTATGCGCTGGCCGGCTTCTTCGGCGTGCTGTCGGGTCTCTCGCTGCTCGGCCTGACAACCTCGGCCGACGCCCATGTCGCCGACCGTTATACGCTGTACTCGATCGCCGGCGTCATTTTGGGCGGCGGCGAATTCATCGGCGGGCGGGTTTCGCCCATGGGTGCGGTGGTCGGCGCGCTGACACTGGCGCTGGCCGGTTCATTCCTGATTTTCCTGCGCATCTCGCCCGACTGGCAGATCGGCGCGCAAGGCGCCATCCTGATCGTCGTGCTGGCGCTGCGCGCCCTCATCACCTATGGCGAGGCAAGGCGATGACCGCGTTCCTGGCAAGGCTCAGGCAACAGCCGTGGATCTGGTCGTTTGTCGCCGCGCTCGCCGTCTGGCTCATCACCATCGCATTCACCCGCGGCCAGGGAGCCGGTGCAATCCTTACCGCGGCGCTCGCCTTCGCGACCTTCACCATCATCGTCGGCCTCGGCCAGATGATGGTGATCAGCACGGGCCCCGGCAATGTCGATCTCTCCATTCCCGCCACCATCACGCTGTCGGGCGTGGTCGCCATGAAGGTGATGGACACCGACACGGCGCTGCTTCCGATCGGCATCGCCGCCGCCCTCGGCGCCAGCCTGCTGGTTGGCGTCTTCAATTACGGATTGATCCGCCTGTTGCGCATCCCGCCGATCATCGCCACCCTGTCGTCGAGCTTTCTCATCCTGTCGACGGCGATTTACTACGGCCGCGGCATCCGCATCAAGCCGCCGCCGCCCTTGGCGGACTTCGCCACGGCGCGGCTTTTCGGCGTTCCGCTCGCCGCCCTGTTCGTGCTGGTTCTCAGCGTTGCCATGGCCATCGTTCTGCAGCGCACGGTCTACGGCCGCAGCGTGCTGGCCAGCGGACAGAACATGCGCGCCGCCTGGCTGGCGGGGCTCGATGTCGACGGCACGCGCTTTGCCACCTATGTGCTGAGCGCCCTTCTGGCGGGTGTGTGCGGCATCGTGCTGTCGGGCTTCTCGGGCGGCGCCGCCCTCAACATGGGCGAGGAATTCCTGCTCGCCTCGATCGCCGTCGTGGTGATCGGCGGCACCTCGGTGGCGGGCGGGCGCGCCAATGTGCCGGGCATCTGGGGGGCGGCGCTGTTCATGTATCTGCTCGTCACCATGCTTAACACCTTCGGCGCCAGCGCCGGCATCCGCCTGATCATGACCGGCCTCATCATCATCGCCGTCATTGTGATCGCCGGCGGCGAGGAGGCGCAGCGATGACGGCCAAATCCGGACACAGTTTGCTGGCAGGAGAGACCGCGACATGATGAAGACCGCCATTCTTGCCGCCGCTCTGGCCGCCGCCATCGGCGCGCCCGCACACGCGGGCCAATGCGAGGACGATATCGCCAAGATCGACAAGGCGCTGGCGGCGATGGAGCTGGCCCCCGACGAGCGCGCCCCGCTCGAGGACATGCGCGAGCAGGCGCAGAAGCTGTGCAGCGCCGGCAATGTCCAGGAGGGCCTCGATGTCGCCTCCGAGGCCAAGGCCATGCTCAATATCGAGTGATCACGCCTCGAAGGCGACGACGGCGAGCAGGATCGCCACCAGCGCCGACAGCCAGACAGCGGCAGCATATAGTTCGAGCCGCGAGAGCAGTACCGCATTGCCGCTGCGGGCGAGCTCAACGCCGGTGCGCCGCGCCATGACGTGGCTTGCGGTCAGCAGCACGACGAAGCCGAGCTTGGCGTGGAACCAGCCGCTGGTCTCGGGAGCCGCCGTCCACAGCAGCGCCAGGCCGCTCACCCAGATGAGGGCGATCACCGCATCGCCGATCCTGGCGATGGTCCGCCGCTGCAAGGCGAGACCCTTGGCGATGTCGCCGCTCTGCCCCTGGGCGAGGCGGACATTGACGAAGTTGGAGAA
>JANMQB010000302.1:0-4376 GCA_031370155.1 Hyphomicrobiales bacterium
CCGTCGAGCCTTGCGCCGGTCAGCGCCAGCCATTGGCCGATGCGGCCCGGCAGGCGCGACAGGAACCAGCCGCCGCCCACGTCGGGAAACAGCCCGATGCCGGTTTCCGGCATGGCGAATGCCGTCGCCTCCGTCGCGACCCGGTAACGGCAGGGCATCGCCAGCCCGGCGCCGCCGCCCATCACGATGCCATCCATGAAGCACACGGAGGGCTTGCCAAAAGTGAACAGCAGATGGTTCATGCGATATTCCGTGCGGAAGAAATCGCGAGCGGCGCTGCCGTCGCCCTTCAGGCTTTCGAACAGCAGGCGGATATCGCCGCCGGCGCAGAAGCCGCGGGGCCCGCTGTGATCGATGCTGACGGCGGCAATCGCCGGATCGGCGTCCCACGCTTGCAGCGCCGCGACGATCTGTTGGCACATGCCCAGCGTCAGCGCGTGCAACGCCTTCGGGCGATTGAGCGTGATTGTGCCGCAACCGCCTTGGCTGCCGGTGATGACGTCCTGGGCCGTCATTGCCGCAGCATCTCGCGCGCCACGATCACCCGCATGATCTCGTTGGTGCCTTCGAGAATGCAATGCACCCGGAGATCGCGGTAGATGCGTTCGATGGGAAAATCCCTGAGATAGCCGTAGCCGCCATGCAGCTGCAGCGCCCGGTCGGCCACCTGCATGCAGGTGTCGGTGGCGAACCGCTTGGCCATGGCCGAGTGGCGCGTGGCGTCGGGGGCTTTCGCCGTCACCTTTTCCGCGGCGAGATAGAGAAGCGCCCGTGCCGCCTGCAGTCCGGTCTCCATGTCGGCGAGCGTGAACTGCGTCGATTGAAACTCGGCGATCGCCTGCCCGAACTGGCGGCGCGTCCGCGTATAGGCGAGAGCCTCGTCGAGGCAGCGCTGGGCGCCGCCGAGCGAGCACGCGCCGATGTTGATGCGCCCGCCGTCAAGCCCCTGCATGGCGATGCGGAAGCCCTCGCCCTCCGCCCCGAGCAGGTTTTCGGCCGGCACCCGTACGCCGTCGAAATGCACCTGCGCGGTGGGCTGCGAATGCCAGCCGAGCTTGCGTTCCTGAGCGCCGAAGGTGACGCCTTGCATGGTCTTTTCGATGACCAGGCAGGAGATGCCCTTGGCCCCCGCGCCGCCGGTGCGCACCATGGTGAGATAGATATCGTTCTCGCCGCCGCCGGAAACGAAGGCCTTGGAACCGGTGACGGTGAAGAATGAACCCTCGCGCACCGCGCGGGTCTTGAGCGCCGCGGCATCCGAACCCGATCCCGGCTCGGTCAGGCAGTAGCTCGCAAGCCTGTCGCAGGTGACGAGCGAGGGCAGATATTTCGCCTTGAGCGCCGCACTGCCGAAGCTGTCGATCATCCAGCCCGCCATGTTGTGGATCGAGATGAAGGCCGACGTCGATGGACAGCCATAGGCCATGGCCTCCATGATCAGTGCCGCCTCGAGCCGCCCGAGGCCCGAGCCTCCCTGATCCGCCGAAACGCAAATGGCGCCGAAGCCCAAGCCCGCCGCCGCCTTGACCGTGGCGCGCGGGAACAGGCATTTTTCGTCCCACATCGCCGCGTGCGGAACAATGGCCTCCGCGGTGAAGCGCCGGGCCGTGTCCTGAATCGCGCGCTGTTCCTCCGTGAGGTCGAATTGCATGGGGTGCACCGGTCTTGTTCTCGCCGCAGTATCGGTCATTCGGGATGTAAACAAAAGAGCCGTCCCCTCTCCCTTCTCCTCATGCTGAGGTGCCCGCGCAGCGGGCCTCGAAGCATTGTCGACACCAGGGTAAGACCCTTCGAGGCCCGGCTCCGCCGGGCTCCTCAGGGTGAGGAGTGAGTGCTGGATTAGCTCGACCCAGAGAAACGGATGCAATAGTCTCAGGAGTAGCAATGAGTGTCATCCAGTCCGCAATCTCACCGAAATCGCCGGCATTCCTCGACAACATGGCGCGGATGCGGGCGCTCGCCGACGGCATTTCCGAAAAAGCGGCGATCTGCAAGCAGGGCGGCGGCGAAGACGCGCGCGCCCGCCACGCCGCGCGCGGCAAACTTCTGCCGCGCGACCGTGTCGCCGAACTTCTCGATCCGGGATCGCCGTTTCTTGAAATCGGCTTGTTCGCCGCCTGGGGAGTCTATGATGACGACGTTCCAGCCGCCGGATTGATCGCCGGAGTGGGCCGCGTCGCGGGCCGCGAATGCATGATCGTCTGCAACGATGCGACCGTGAAAGGCGGCACCTATTATCCGCTGACGGTCAAGAAGCACCTCCGCGCCCAGGAGATCGCCGCGCAGAATGCGCTCCCCTGCATCTATCTGGTCGACTCGGGCGGCGCCAACCTGCCGAACCAGCAGGATGTCTTTCCCGACCGCGACCACTTCGGCCGCATCTTCTACAATCAGGCGCGGATGTCGTCTGAGGGCATTGCCCAGATCGCCGTGGTCATGGGCTCCTGCACGGCGGGCGGCGCCTATGTTCCCGCCATGTCGGACGAGGCGATCATCGTGCGCGGCCAGGGCACCATCTTTCTCGCCGGGCCACCGCTGGTCAAGGCCGCGACCGGGGAAGTCGTGACGCCTGAGGATCTGGGCGGCGCCGACCTCCACACCCGCCAGTCCGGCGTTGCCGATCATTATGCGATGAACGACCGCCATGCGCTGCTTCTCGCCCGCGCCGCGATCGCCAATCTCAACAGGCCGCAAGCTTCGGGACCGGCGCTGCAAGAATCCGAACCGCCGCGCTACGATCCGGCGGAAATCCCCGGCGTCGTGCCCCCGGATTTCCGCACTTCCTATGACGTGCGCGAAGTCATCGCCCGCATCGTCGACGGCTCGCGCTTCGACGAGTTCAAGACTCTCTACGGCACCACGCTGGTGACGGGCTTTGCCCATATCCATGGAATTCCCGTGGGGCTCATAGCAAATGCCGGCGTGCTGTTTTCCGATTCGGCGCTGAAGGGCACGCATTTCATCCAGCTCTGCTGCCAGCGCGGCATTCCCCTGGTGTTCCTGCAGAACATCACCGGCTTCATGGTCGGCCGCAAATATGAGGCGGGCGGCATCGCCAAGGATGGCGCCAAGCTGGTGAGCGCGGTCGCGACCGCCGCCGTTCCAAAAATAACCATGCTGATCGGCGCATCATTCGGGGCCGGCAATTACGGCATGTGCGGCAGGGCCTATGGCCCGCGCTTCCTGTGGACCTGGCCCAATTCGCGCATTGCCGTGATGGGCGCCGAGCAGGCCGCCGGCGTTCTCGCCACCGTCAGGCGCGAAACCGTCGAACGGCGCGGCGGCACATTCACGGAGAAAGACGAGGCCGCGGTGAAGGCGCCGGTGCTGGCCCAGATCGAGGCGCAAAGCCATCCACTGCATGCCTCGGCGCGGCTGTGGGACGACGGCATCGTCGATCCTGCTTCAAGCCGCGACGTGCTGGCTTTGAGCCTCGCGGTCTCGCTCAATCGCCCGATCGAAGCCACGCGCTTCGGCGTGTTCCGGATGTGAGGCGCCATGTTCGGGAAAATCCTGATCGCCAACCGGGGAGAGATCGCGGTGCGGATCGCGCGCACCGCGCACCGGATGGGGATCGCGACCGTCGCCATCTATTCCGATGCCGACCGCCGGGCCCTGCATGTGGAGGCGGCGGACGAAGCCTATAGGGTTGGTCCGCCGCCCGCGACGGAAAGCTATCTCAACGCCGGCGCGATCATGGCGATCGCCCGGCGCAGCGGCGCCGAGGCCATTCATCCGGGCTACGGCTTTCTCTCCGAGAATCCCGATTTCGCCGAAGCCGTGGCGCGTGCCGGTCTCGCCTTCGTGGGCCCGCCCGCCGCCGCCATTCGCGCCATGGGCCTCAAGGACCGGGCCCGGATACTGATGCACAAGGCGGGCATTCCGGCGCTGCCCGGCTACAACGGTGAAAATCAGGACAGCGAGCGTCTCGCCCGCGAAGCCGCCCGCATCGGTTACCCCGTCCTCATCAAGCCGATTGCCGGCGGCGGCGGCAAGGGCATGCACCGTGTCGACGATCCGGACGGCTTTGCCGAAGCTCTGCAACGCGCCCGCCGCGAAGCCGCCTCGGCCTTCGGCGACGATCGCGTTCTGATCGAGAAATTCCTGGCCAGCGCCCGCCACATCGAAATCCAGATTTTCGCGGACAGCCACGGCAACGCCATTCACCTTTTCGAACGCGACTGCTCTCTGCAACGCCGTCATCAGAAGGTGATCGAGGAGGCGCCCGCCCCCGGCATGACCGGCGAGTTGCGCGCCGCCATGGGCAAGGCCGCCGTCGATGCCGCAAAGGCCGTCGGCTATATCGGCGCCGGAACCGTCGAGTTCATCGCCGATGTCTCCGCGGGCCTCGCCATCGATCGCTTCTACTTCATGGA
>JANMQB010000312.1:0-11109 GCA_031370155.1 Hyphomicrobiales bacterium
TCCTTGTGCAGGCGGGGCCCTCGCACCAAGCCCTGGGCCGGCTTGCCCTCTTTGATGATGCGGCAGTAGGCGGTCAGCCAGTAATCGCGCTTGTCGCCCCAATCGAGATCTTCGATGTGGAGCCCGGTGATCTCGCGGTCATAAATGTCGCGCAGCCGCGTGCCGGCCAGGCGGATGCGGCAACGCTCGTCGTCACGGCCCACTTCGACGAGGCTGACGAAGGGCAGAAGGCGCGGAATATGGGCGGGACTGATGTCGCGGCGTTCCGGCATCGGCCGTCCTGAGGCTCTCTCCAGCCAGTAGTCGTAAAGTTGCCGCTGCTCGGGCACCACAAGCTGCGCCCTGAAAGCGATATTTTCCGATCCCGCTATCAATGCCGCCCCGCCGAATTGCGAATCGCCCCGGTGATCCGCCTTCGCCATTTATGAATCGGCCTTCGCCGATCCGCAAGAGTCGGCAGCAGAGAAATTCATGCCGGGCTAGCGGCCGCGGCGCTGACCCAGTCCCATGCGCTTGGCGAGGCTCGAGCGGGCCTTGGCATAATTGGGCGCTACCATCGGATAATCGGCTGGGAGATTCCACTTCTCGCGATATTGTTCGGGCGAGAGATTGTAGTGGGTGCGCAGATGCCGCTTCAGCGACTTGAACTTCTTGCCGTCCTCAAGACAGATGAGGAAATCCGGCGTCAACGACTTGCGCACCGTCACGGCGGGCTTCAATTCGGCCGGCTCTTGGCGCGGCGCTTGTCTGGTTATGGCAGCCGTCAAAGCGCGATGTACGTCGCCGATCAGCCGCGGCAAGTCCGGCTGCGGTACCTGATTGTTGGACACATAGGCGGCGACGATTTGCGCCGCGAGACTTGCCAGATTGTCGGTTTTGTCCATCGGTCACTCCGGGGGCGCGAATCGCTGCGCCATGCGCGCCCGTCCCGAGTATTGAATAAAGTATCGCCAGCAATGCAACAAGCCGAATTGCCCGGCGCCGCGCGAATTACTTGGGAATACTCAGTTGTGCGGCGCGTAGGGACCGGATTTCTGTGCGTACCAGTCCCAATAGGTCAGAAGGATGCGCGCCTTGTTGAAGGAGAGCGTGTCGAAGATGCCCTGCAGATCCTCGGTGTGGCGATCCGCTCTAATGAGGCCGCAGTCCGGCTGTTTCAGGCGGCCGAGCGTTACGGCCAGCCGGCCGCGCGGATAGCCGAGCGCCTTGAAGAGCACGGCAATCGGCTCGCCGTCGGAATCGGCGAGAATGCGCCCGGCATTTTCCTTGCAGATGCCGCCGATTTCGGCAAGCCGTTCGGCAGCATCTTCCAGCTTGCCCTCGACGGCGAGATCGATCGCCATTTCGACCAGTTCCTTGTCGGGGAATTGCGCTTCGGATTCCTCCGGCAGCGCCGATCCGTCGTTCTGCATGGCCAGCGTGATCTTGAGAATCTTGTTGAGGTTCTCGGAGTCGGTGAGAAAGCGCGAGAAGATGAAGCGCCGCAGTTCGGGTGGGACCAGCCAGAACAATTCGAAGGCCACCGGGGCCGGCAAGTCGGCCCGGGTGGTGAGCGGCGCGAGCAGTCCGTGGTGATGCTCGGCGTGTTCGGCCAGGCGGTAATAGGCATCGTGCGAGAGCGATGCGCCCGGATTGCGAGCCAGCGTCAGCAGAACCGAGGGATCGCCATTGGCGATCAGTTTGTCGGTCAAGGCCGGCGAGAGGGCGCGGCGTCTGGCGATCATGCGCAACTTCGCCGGATCGCCGTCTGAGGCGGCATTCAGCAGATCGTGGTCGGTGATGTGCATGCAGCGTTCGAGCAGCGGTGCCGCCACCTCGGCGCGCGGATCGCGGATCAGCTTGGCCACCAGCAGTTGTGGTGGATTGTCCATCACCGCCAGGCGCTCGACCACCGACACCAGCGTCTTGGTGGGAATGCGTGGCGTAAGACGCAAAAGCGTGTCGGCGGCAAGGGCGCGCTCCTGCGGCAAGGCCGACCCGCCCGACGACATCATGTCGAGCAGCGACCGCGCCAGTTCGCCCGCATCCTCGTCGGTCTCCGCAGCCGGGGCCTGCCTGGCCGCGAGTGCTAACTCGGTTCTTGCGGGCTCGGCAAATACATCCGGCGGGCCGCCCTCTGTCTTCGGCTGCCTGCTGCGCCTTGGCTTGGCGGCCATGACCTCTTTCAGGCTGGAGGGCGGCGTCTCTGCGGCCGGCTCACTTGGCGGCTCCGGCGGCAGCTCGACTGGCAATGCCAACTCCTCCGTCGCAGGCTCGGGCGGCCCAGCGGAACCGAAGCTGGCCCGCGGCAGCGGCCGGGCGGGCTGAGGAGCATCCAGAACCGCGGCCGGCTCCGGATCAGCCGCCTGTGCGGCTTCTGCGTCGGCGGCGGCACGCTGTTCCTCGAGCATCGCGGCCACCTCTGCGAGATAGGCGGCCCGGTCGCTGTGCGAGGGCTTGGCAAAAACATCCCGAAAAGCTTTCTTGAGGATGGTGTCGACAACGCGCTCGGCAAAGGGCTGCGTGACCTTGAAGGGATCGGCAGCCGCCGCCGGCCCTGACTCCACCGGCGCAGGAGCGGCGAAGGCTACTTCGGCCGGGCGGATATGGACCGATTGTTCCGGCGCGGCAGCCGCCTCGGCCGCCGCCATGGGCTGTTGCAGAAGCGCGGCCAGGGACGACTCGGAGGGCGGCGGCTCGGCTTCGGTCAGAACCGGTGGCGGCGGATCCGGCAAGATTCCGAAGGCTGGTTCTTCGTCCGGAAGGAAGGGTACGAATGCTTCAGGTTCTGGTTCAACCGGCGGCTGATCCGGCGCGGAGGTGAAGGCCTGGGTGTCCTCGATCACGAAGGCAGCCGGAATTTCTTGTTCGGCCGCCGGCGCATGTTCCAGGGTGGGTTCGAAGACGTGAACCTCGTCGATTGGGATGGATTCGGAATATTCGACTTGAACGATCTCCGTTTCGCTCACCAGTCCGAGCGGCCGGAAGGCGGGAAGCTCGAAATTCGGAAGTGACGCGTCGAAAATCGTTACGGGCGGAGGCGGGAAATAGGGTGCCGCCTCTTGGGGCTCTGGTTCCGGTGCCCGGGCTTCCGGATATTCCGGCTGGATATCCGGGACCGCAAATCCGTTAGGCGCCGCGACCGGTTCCGGCAATTTGCCCAGCCTGGCGGTGAGCAAGCGGAAGGAATCCGCCGTGATACGGCGGTTCGGGGCTGGCGTGCCCATGCCTTCGCCGCGATGACGCGACGGCAATCCGGCCGCAGCCGGATCATCCTTCGCCTCCGCGGTCTGCTTGAACATGGCGTCCTGCAAACTTCTCCTCCAACCCCGCCAGAAAAGACCGGCAACGTTGTAAAGTTGCTTAAATTGCACGGATTTAGGATTGGGATAGGCCGTTCAGATGCGGTTATGGTTAATGTCCTATGAACGGGACACACAAGTGTGACGGCCCAGGAGGCTTCACATCGGCGCCTGGCGGGTCCATTTAGGGAACTGAACGAACGAGAAGTGGCAAGATGGAATCCAAAATCAACAAGACCGAGGCCGAGTGGCGAGCTCAGCTCTCGCCCGAAGCCTATCGGGTCACCCGCGAACATGGCACGGAACGGGCCTTCACCAGCCCGCTCAACGATGAAAAGCGCAAGGGCATGTTCACCTGCGCCGGCTGCGGTAAGGCGCTGTTCCCGTCGTCAACCAAATTCGAGTCCGGCACGGGGTGGCCGAGTTTCTACGCTCCGGTCGCGGACGATGCGGTGGGCAAGACTGACGACCGTTCCTGGTTCATGCGGCGCACGGAGGTGCATTGCGAGGACTGCGATTCTCATCTGGGCCATGTTTTTCCCGACGGCCCCAAGCCAACGGGCCGGCGCTATTGCATCAACGGATGCGCCCTCGAATTCAAACCGGACAAAGCCTGACAGATGACGATATCGAACATGAAGCCGCCCAGGGCGGAGAAGCGGCCGCGCGTCGAAACCTGGCACGGCTACGAGAAACGCGACGATTACCATTGGCTGAAGGCCGCCAACTGGCAGGAGGTGATGCACGATCCGTCGCTGCTGCCCGCCGATATCCGCGCCTATCTCGAGGCGGAGAACGCCTACCAAGAGGCGTTACTGGCAGATACGATCGGCCTGCAAGATACGCTGTTCGCCGAAATGAAGGGCCGCATCAAGGAAGACGACTCTTCGGTGCCGGCACCCGACGGTCCCTATGCCTATTATTCCTCCTATGTGGCTGGCGGCCAGCATCCGCGCTACTGCCGCAAACTGCGCGACATGTCGGGACCCGAGCAATTGCTGCTCGACGGCAACGAACTCGGCAAGGGTCGCGATTATTTCCGCTTCGGCGGCGTGACGGTGTCGCGCGATCAGCGGCTGGCGGCCTGGTCCTTTGACGGCAACGGTTCGGAATTCTACGAGCTGAGAGTGCGCGATTTCGGCTCCGGCCTGGACCTTCCAGACGTGCTGCGCAACACGGCGGGCGGCGCCGTCTGGGCGGCGGACGGGAAAAGCTTCTTCTACACGCTGCAGGACGACAATCACCGCCCGCTCAAGACCTTTCTGCACCGCCTCGGCGAAGCGCAATCGGCCGACACACCGGTCTTCGAGGAGAAAGACACCGGCATGTTCACCGATGCCGGCCAGACCAATTCCGAGCGCTTCGTCGTCATCGGCATTCACGATCACGACACATCCGAATGCTGGATCATCGACGCCGAAAGACCCGACGAAGCTCCCAAGCTCGTTTCACCGCGGATTCAGGGGGTTGAATACGAGATCGAGCACTGGAACGACCGGTTCATCATCAAGACCAATCTTGGCGATGCCGAAGATTACAAGATCGTCACCGCGCCCCTGGGCGATCCGAGCCCGATCAACTGGCGCGATCTCGTGCCGCACCGGCCGGGCCGTTTCATCGTCGGCATTATCGTTCTGAAGAACTGGCTGGTCCGCCTCGAACGCGAGGACGCGCTGCCGCGCATCGTGGTGCGCGACATGGCATCGGGTGAAGAACACGTCATCGCCTTCGACGAGGAAGCCTATTCGCTCGGCTTCGGCGACATGCGCGAATTCGACACGAATATCCTGCGTTTCACCTATTCGTCGATGACGACACCCAGTCAGGTGTTCGACTACGACATGCGGGCGCGCACCCGCGTGCTGCGCAAGATGCAAGAGGTGCCGAGCGGGCACGATCCGGCCGACTATGTCACCCGGCGCATCCAGGCCAAAGCTCACGACGGCGAGTTCATTCCGCTAACACTGCTGTATCGCAAGTCCACGCCGCTCGATGGTAGCGCGCCGCTCTGGCTTTATGGCTATGGCGCCTACGGAATTTCGATTCCGGCGAGCTTCAGCACCAACATCCTGTCGCTCGCCGACCGCGGCTTCATCTATGCCATCGCCCACATCCGCGGCGGACAGGAAAAGGGCCGGCGCTGGTACAAGATGGGTAAGCTCGACAAGAAGACCAATACGTTCCGGGATTTCATCACCTGCGCCGAACACCTGATCGCGCTGGGCCTTACCCGCAGGGGCGCCATCGTGGCGCAGGGCGGCAGCGCCGGCGGCATGCTGATGGGGGCGGTGGCCAACATGGCGCCGGATTTGTTCGGGGCCATCGTGGCGGAGGTGCCCTTCGTCGATGTGCTAACCACCATGCTCGACGACACCCTGCCGCTGACCCCGCCCGAGTGGCCCGAATGGGGCAACCCGATCAAGGACAAGCAGGCCTATGAAACGATCGCCGGTTATTCGCCCTATGACCGGGTGGTAGCGAAGGCCTATCCGCATATTCTGGCGGTGGGCGGCCTCACGGACCCGCGCGTCACCTATTGGGAACCGGCGAAATGGGTGGCGCGGCTGCGCGAGTTCAAGGCCGACGACCGGATGCTGCTGCTCAAAACCAATATGGAGGCGGGTCATGGCGGCGCTTCGGGCCGCTTCGACCGGCTGAAAGAAGTGGCCCTGGTCTATGCGTTCGGACTCATGGTTGCCGGGTTCCTTCAATCCGTGGCTGAATGAGATGCCCGGCCAAGTAACGGTGAATTGATCTATTTTCAACCCATTACGCAGTCTGGCGGAAATTGAATTCCGCGATTTGCCCATCATGGGGCTGCAATCTCCTGTTGAAGTTGTGGATTTGCTCAATTGACAATGGGTTTTGATAGATCGATTATTCTGACAAATGTTGAGACGGATTCCTTTTGGCGGGAGCGATGATCAAGCGTGTTATGAAAAAATCTCGTGTCCATTTCAATGATGAATTACTGATGCGGGGGCGCTAGAAAACGACAATCAGGCGGGGAAACGACTTGTCATATCGTCATTCAGTCCAGATTCTCGCGGCCGCACTTTGCGCCGAGGCCCGTACCTTAAATCAAACCGATGGGGCAGCGGCCATCGCACCTCCTGGCGTGGCGCTGGAGGGCATGGAAGATTATTTCCTCAGCATCACCGAAAGGGCGCTGGAAGCCTTGTCAGACGACGTTCTGATCGCGATTCTGAGCGGAAGAATGCGCAGCAAGCTGGAACAGGCCGGCTATCCAATGGATGCCATCTTGCCGTTGACCGAGAGCGGAGATTCGAAACCGCCAACGGCCCAGAGTGCAAAGCTTTACCGGTTGCGTGCCTAGGGCGTAAAGACGAGGGCCATGCTGCTCGCGTCCGCCACGTCCTCCCTTCTCATCATCGACATGCAGGAACGCCTGCTGCCGGCCATGGCCGGCGGGCAGGAAGCTTTGGCACGCTGCGGGATTCTGATCGCGGCGGCTAAGGCGCTCGATCTGCCGATTACGGTCTCCGAGCAATATCCGAGAGGGCTGGGCAACAGCATGCGCGGCATTTCCGAGCGGACAGGCAACGCGCCGGTCTTCGCCAAGACGGAATTTTCCTGCTGGCGCAACGCGGCTCTCAAGACCCACCTGATCGCCCTTCATGAAGGCGGGCGGCCGCAAGTCGTCATCGCCGGTATCGAGGCCCATGTCTGTGTTTTGCAGACGGCCATCGACCTGGCGCTGGCCGGCTTTGGGGTATTCGCCGTGGCCGATGCCATGGCCTCGCGGGCGCCTGCTTCGGTGTCCCTTGCCCAGGAGCGGATGCGGCAGGCGGGGGTCGCGGTGGTCAACACGGAAATGGCGGTGTTTGAGCTGCTGGGCAAGGCGGGGACGAAGGAATTCAGGGAATTGGCGGGGTTAATCAAATAGCTCAACTCCATTTTGCCATATTTTAATCCTCGGTTGCTTATTTAAATTATTACTAGTATTTTTTAATCTCCTTTGGTCCGGTTCAACTTCAGAACCGCTTTCTTAGCACCCAAGATAGTCATGGACGCGGAAAAGTTTAATCCTGCCCAACGGAAACAACTCGTTCGCACATTGGAAGGTGCATGGGCTTTTGTGCCCGCGCCATTACCTCCCAATTTTGACCTTGCCAAAATTGCCCTTCCACTGGCTTCGGCATCTGCGGCAATCGGCGAGCTAAAGGGCGCAACTCGGCGCTTGCAGAACCCCTATATGTTAATCGGTCCGCTGCAAAGACGCGAAGCCCTAACATCATCCGCGATGGAAGGAACAATAACGACGCTTGGAGATCTCATGCTTGAAGAAGCAGGGACCGAACCACCAAAAGGCGACGATGCCCGTGAAGCCTTCAACTATGTGCGGGCTGTCGAAGCAACAACCGAGATGCTCAAGACAATTCCAATTTCCCACCGGATCATCAAGGAAGCTCACACAATCCTTCTGCGCGGATTATCCCCGGCCCGCGGCGCCGGCAAAAGACCCGGCGAGTATAAGGTCCGTCAAAACGCCGTCGGAAGACGGGGTGAAACAATACATACCGCACGCTACGTGCCACCGCCGCCGCAATTGACCCAACAGTGTATGGACGATCTTGAAGCTTATATAAATCGAAACAACCAAGAGCCAGCCAGGCGGCTCATCGATCTGGCTCTCGTACATTATCAATTCGAGGCCATACACCCATTCGATGATGGCAATGGGCGCATCGGGCGCATGCTGATAACGCTCATGGCACAACAGTCGCGATTGCTCGATCTCCCTCTTCTCCACATGAGCGCGCATCTTGAAGGACGCAAGGACGAATACATCGATAGGCTGTTTTCAGTCTCGACCCATGCGACATGGGAGGAATGGATTACCTTCTTCCTCAAGGCAGTCGAAGTGAGCTGCAAACAAGCAACTGCAATCGTCGACCGCATTATCCTGTTGCAATCGGACCTAAGAAAGCGAGCGCAGGCGGCTGGAAAATCTCCCCGTCTTATGATGATTGTGGATGGACTTTTCAGAAAGTCGTGGACAACGGCGACTGAAATCCAAAAGTCCTGCAAGGTCACGTTTCCGACGGCGCAATCCGACTTGAAAACCCTGGTGCAAGGAGGACTCTTGCGGGAAATGCAGGGCAGGATTTCCAAAATCTACTACGCGCCCGAGATTCTTGCACTTTCGGACCGCTGATGACGTTCCTGTGCAAATTCTTCCGCATCCGCCCGAATTGACAAGCGGGCCGGGATGGCGCTTTTAGAGGCAAAATCACAGGAGCCGAGAGCATGTCCGCACTGACCGCCCGCAAGAGCGCGGGGCAAGCCGCCGCAGCCGAATTTAATTGGGAAGACCCGCTCGATCTGGAAAGCCACCTGACCGAAGACGAGCGGATGATCCGCGACTCGGCGCGGGCATTCGCCCTCGACAAGCTGGCGCCCCGCATCCTCAAGGCTTTCCGCGAGGAGCGCTTCGACCGCGAGATCATGAACGAGCTCGGCCAAATGGGCTTTCTCGGGGTGATGACGGCGGAGGCCTATGGCGGCTCGGGGCTCGGTTATGTGGCTTATGGCCTTGTGGCGCGCGAGGTGGAGCGGGTTGATTCCGGCTACCGCTCGGCGATGAGCGTGCAGAACTCCCTCGTCATGCATCCCATCGAAGCCTTCGGCACGGAGGCGCAGAAGCAGAAATACCTGCCGCGCCTTGCGACCGGCGAAATCGTCGGCTGCTTCGGCCTGACCGAGCCCGATGCGGGCTCCGACCCAGGCGGCATGAAAACCCGCGCCGCCAAGGTGCAGGGCGGCTATGTGCTGAACGGTTCCAAGATGTGGATCACCAATTCGCCGGTCGCCGACATTGCCATTGTCTGGGCGAAACTCGACGATGAAATCCGCGGCTTCGTCGTCGAGCGCGGAACCAAGGGTTTCTCGACGCCGGAAATCAAGGGCAAGGTCAGCTTGCGTGCCTCGATCACCGGCGAAATCGTGCTCAACAATGTTGAAGTCGGCGAAGAAGCGTTGCTGCCGAAGGCGCGCGGCCTCGGCGGGCCGTTTTCCTGCCTCAACAAGGCGCGCTTCGGCATTGCCTGGGGTGTGATGGGGGCGGCGGAAGATTGCTGGCACCGGGCGAGGGCATACACGCTCGACCGCAAGCAGTTCGGCCGGCCGCTGGCCGCCAATCAATTGGTCCAGAAGAAACTCGCCGACATGCAGACGGAGATCGCCCTTGGCCTCGCCGGCAGCCTGGCGCTGGGCCGGGCGCTGGAGCGCGGCACGGCGGCGCCGCCCGCCATTTCGCTGATGAAGCGCAACAACTGCGGCAAGGCCCTGGACATCGCCCGCATGGCCCGCGACATGCATGGCGGCAACGGCATTTCCGATGAGTTCCATGTCATCCGCCACATGGTCAATCTCGAGACCGTCAATACCTATGAAGGCACCCATGACGTCCATGCGCTGATCCTCGGCCGGGCCCAGACGGGGATACAGGCGTTTCAGTGAGGTGAGAACATAGCTTCTGCATGGCAATCAGGTTTGCAATTCCGGCGATCGCTATGATGACATTGACGGCACCGGTTTTCGCCGATTCGAAAGCGTATGATTGGCCGGCGATCATGCCCGGAAATATTATCGATCTGATAGGCCGCGAGAATATTCCTCAGTCGATAATGTCGAAGAGTGCAGCATTTGAAGGCAATTGTGATGATATGCAGGATGACGAGGGTAAATTGTTCTATCCGGCGATAAAGTTCTTTGAGACTGCAACCGCCCGCTCTTTTGCTGTCTTGGCGTGTTCGAGCATTCATAACGAGATAACCAATATCTTCGAAAATACATCGGAAGGTATAATCGGGCATTCCTTTGTATCAACCTATGGTTCTGGATTCTTCGTAATGGATACGCTCGAAAACGTGGGCATCATCGATCCCAAGTCTGGGGAATTGGTTTCCTTTGAGCGAGAAGGAGCGTGTGGAGATGGAAATCAGGATTTCATGCGCTATTATCGACTCAGCGACACGAAGTATTTTCTCTACAAGATTGAGATGAGGCCTTGTATGGGCGGAGCATGGAAGACTGTCCTGGAATTGAGGAATTGAACGGGACAATGCCGGTTGTTGCGATCAGACACGCCGACCCGCGCCAGCCCGAGGTGCGGCGACTGATCGAGGAACTCGACGCCCTGCAACTCGCGCTCTATCCGGCGGAGAGCAATCATCTGCTCGACATCGAGACGCTAGCCCAGGCGCAGATGCGGTTCGTCTCGGCCAGCGTCGATGGCGAGGTTCTCGGTTGCGGCGGCATCTGGCTGCACGAGGATTATGCTGAGGTGAAGCGGGTCTATGTGAGTCCCGCGGCGCGCGGACTTGGCCTCGCCAAGAAAATCATGGCCCGGCTCGAGGATGAGGCACGGGCGGCGGGTATGAGCATTGCCCGGCTCGAAACCGGCATCTACCAGCCCGAGGCGCTCGGCCTTTACCGGGCCCTGGGATATGCCGATCGCGGACCGTTCGGCGATTATCCCACCGGCGATCCGATGAGCGTTTTCATGGAAAAACGGCTATAGTTGCAGCCTTGGGCCCGAGCGACTAGAAAGGCCGGGACAGGCTTATAAGGAGGAATACATGGCTCTCGAACTGCCCGCCCTGCCCTATGCTTACGATGCGCTCGCCCCCTTCATGTCGAAGGAGACGCTCGAATACCACCACGACAAGCATCACATGGCCTATGTGACCAACGGCAACAACCTGCTGAAGGATTCGGCGCTGGCGTCGAAATCGATCGAGGACATCTGCAAGGCGGCCTTCGCCGAGAAGAACGCCGGCCTCGTCAACAATGTCGGCCAGCA
>JANMQB010000325.1:0-8187 GCA_031370155.1 Hyphomicrobiales bacterium
GGTCGCCAGCCCAAGAGCATCGGGGCATGCGATGACAAAAACAGTTATTGTGAGGCTGAGCGCGAACAGCAGGGTCTCACCGATCCACCAGTACCAGACAACAAAAGTAAGCAGACCGACGAGAATTGCGGCAAGGACCAGCCATTGCGCGGCGCGGTCCGCCAAGAGCTGCGAGGGCGCTTTCGAATTCTGCGCTTCTTGCACAAGCTTAACGATTTGGGCGAGCGCTGTGTCCGCCCCGACCTTGGTTGCGCGATATTGGAACGTGCCGCTCTTGTTGATGGTTGCGCCAATCACCGCGTCGCCGACTTTCTTGGCGACCGGCATTGATTCACCCGTAAGCATCGACTGGTCGACTTGGGATTCGCCCTCCAGTACGGTCCCGTCGACCGGAATCTTATTCCCCGGCCTGATCACGACAATATCGCCGGACATGATCTCGGCGGTGGCGACTTCCAGCTCCTTGCCGTCACGAAGCACGGTGGCTTTAGGCGGCGCCAGATCCATGAGCGCGCGGATAGCCTCTGATGCTCCGGCCCTCGCGCGCATTTCGAGCCAGTGTCCGAGCAGGATGAACACCAACAGGATTGCTGACGCTTCATAGAACTGCTGGCCACCATAGATGAAAGTAGAGCCAACACTGAACAGATATCCGGTGCCGACACTGAGGACGACCAGTACCGCCATACTGGCGACACCGCTGCGGAGCGCACGGTAGGCCGCAACGATGAAGGGCCAGACGGGGTAAAGGATTGCGGCGCTGGCTAAAATAAACAGGACGAGGTCGAGCTGCAGGCCGAATGGTGGCGAAATTTGAATGAAGTCCAATCCCATCGGCGAAAGGGCAAAGATCGGCAAACTGAAGCCGAGTGCAATCCAAAAGCGGTTACGCATGTCGCGGACCATGGCCTGCATGTCCATGCCAGCGCCGTGGCCCATTTCTTGCGCCATGGCGTCGCTTTTTTCTCCGCCATGAGTTTTGTGTTCGGCCATCGCATCGGCTGACTTCGCAACCGGCGATACGATCCCTGAACCAGCTTTATGCGCCGGGGCGTGTTTGGATTTGACCGGCACCGCGTGGTCTGCGCAAACATGCTTGGGCAGCGCTTCGCCCGCACAATGAAAGCCGCACTCCTCGATTGCAGCTTGCATTGCGGAGAGGTTGGTCTGTTCCGGATCATACACAACAGTCGTCGATCCGGAGACCGGGTTAACCGACACACGGCCTACGCCTGCAACATGTTGCAGCTGCTTCTCAATTCCCCGAGCGCCGAGGATCGAGAACAGGTTGCCGACATCAAGTGTGCGAGTGGTCATGATCGGGCGGCGAAGAATTTATAGAGCGGGCCAAACACCAGCGCCTCACCAGCCCCAGCCAAGCTCTCGATCAGACCCAAGAAGAAGCTCGACCGGCTCAACAATGTGAATCCGGGGAGGGAAATCGCGAGCGCGGAATATCCAATCGGCAGGCTAGGAAAATCCAAATAACCAAGCACGCAGAGCAAATAGGATACGACTAGAAACAAGCTCAATCCCACCCCAAACGCAAGCACGGGAATGACATGCGCGGTAAGCGTTGGAATCGGCACCCCTATACCGCAGTTGGCCACGAGCGGTTCAGTTTTGGTATTCATTGTTATGCTCCATGTCTTGAAGTTTGCCTTGCTTGTTCATCGACCTATCTTCGGTGTGGCTATTGAATCTGTATCCAGACCAGCATGCCGCGCCCGCCACTCAAGTCGGCGGGCGCGGTCGCTCTACTTATTTTGCTTCATCGACATCATGCCGCCTTGCATCATGCCCGACGGCATGAGCCCCATCTGCGTTACGAGCAGTTCGTCCGCTGTCTTGCGCTGCTCGGCGGAAAAAGCTTCGTAGAGAGGGCGAGCGTCGCCTTCATCGCTCGGACGCCCTCAAGCCGAGCGTCATACATCCGCTCCTGGGATTCCAGTAGCGCGAGTAACCGCGGTGCAGATGCTTCAGCCATCATCGGCATACTCGCCTCCTTGAACCGCTTTGCGTTGCTGCGCAGTACGTCCGCAAATGCATCCCAGACCTTGGATTGCGCGTCGGTGATCTGGAGTTCCGCACGCAGGAAAGCGATTCGGCCCTCGACTCTTTCGGTCATGCCCATGCCGGATATGTCCATTCCGCCCATGCCGATCTGGGCGCCGCCACCGCCCATCATCTTCATCATTTCACCCATCATATTCATCATTATGGGCATCGACATGCCCTATTGATCCTCAGTCCCGGGAGCAGCCTCCATTGCACCCGCACCCTCTGCTAGGTGATGTGGGTCGGGTTGGGTTTGGGCGTAGCTTTGGGCGGATGTCGCGAGCATGGAGGCTTCCTTTGCAGGAACGGTGAACGCAAAACAGCCCACGCCGGGATTGCAGGTGGCGTGAGATTTGTAATCCTGGACCTTCTTGTCGGCCGGGACAGCGTGATGATTCATGGCGATCACCTGCGCGTGGCTGCCTGCAAAATGCTCAACTTGAAAGGGTAACGCCGGAAAGACGCTGGCCAAATTAACTGCGATGCCAAGCAGAATCGACATTGCGCGGCAAAGCGCCCGACAGGCAGAGAATCTCCGACAAAGACCATTCATATCTACAGTCTGCCCACGCCGCGCAGTAACCGCAATGACTTACATCAAGCCTGCGGTCGACCACTGGTTCCCTTAGATTATCACAATTTTGTGGCCAGATGGCACACAATTGAACTTCGGTGCCATTCCGTCGAACGATGAGTTACGTACATCGAGCGTTCCCGTGCGCAAGATCGCCAGTGGTAATGCCGTTGCATCCAAAGGCCGCCGGCCAGGATGTCGTGCGCGAGCCACTACCCTCTCAGGCATATTGCGCTGCGCTGGACGCAATGGGAAGCCGACCCGCCAGTTCTGCAAAGCAAAGAACCGGATAGAAACTGACGGCCGAAGCAGCCAAGAAAGATATAGGTGTCAGTATCCAGCTCCGCCGGCCGATTCTTCGATGAGCACGTAAACGCCTGCCCCAATCGCAATCCCTAGCCCATATGGGATCGCCTGTGATAGTGACAGAATCCGTTGCAGTTTCGTGGGTTCGGCAGGTTTCATGATTTGACCCTTCGCTTCAAACATTGGGAGTCGCTGATGTTTCACATTCTTACTCCAGTTGATGGTTCCGAGCCTTCCTTGCGCGCTGTCGAGCTCGCGGCAATGCTGGCGTTCGGGCTCGGTTCGAAACTCACTATTCTGGCGGTTCGCCAGTACATCGTCGGTAGAAAATTGGTTACAAATGTCTGGTCACAGGACGACGTGAATGGACTCCTTGACAAGGCAAAGGAAGCAGCGGCGGCCCTGGGGATGAAGGATGCCGCCATCGCAGAAGTGAAGTCACGCGATGTTGCCCATACGATCGTCGACTATGCCGAACAGAACGATGTCGATTTGATCGTCATGGGTGCATCGGGAATGGGCGGCATCAAGTCCTTCGTGATCGGCTCGGTATCGGCTGAAGTATTGCGCAAATCCATCTGCCCGGTGACCATTGTCCACTGATGCTGGATCCCGCGTCCAACTGCCATAGGTCAGCTGATATGCCCAACGATCCCCCATCGGCCATCTCGATCCGTGGACTCAGCGAAGCGGATGTTCAGGTCAGGCTGAAGGCGGAAGGGTACAACGAACTGCCCCGGCCGGATCGGCGTACGCCGCTGCGCATCATCCTCGAGGTGGTGCGCGAGCCGATGCTGGCGCTGCTGCTGGGCGGCGGCGCGATCTATCTGGCACTCGGAGACTTGAAGGACGCACTCATCCTGCTCGCCTTCGCGACAATGTCGGTGTTGATCACTGTCGTGCAAGAGGCCCGCACCGAGCGGGTTCTGGAGGCGCTGCGCGACCTTACCAGCCCCCGCGCGCTGGTCGTTCGCGATGGTGAACGCAAACGCATCGCCGGCCGCGAGGTGGTGCGCGGCGATTTCGTCGTGCTCAAGGAAGGAGACCGGGTGCCGGCCGACGCGCGGCTCGTTCAAAGCCACGACTTGCAGACCGATGAATCGCTGTTGACGGGTGAATCCGTGCCCGTGCGCAAGGCCGCCAGTGATGATGCCGCTCCATTGCAAGGCCGCCGGCCGGGTGGCGATGACCTGCCGTATGTGTTGTCCGGTTCATTGGTCGTGCGGGGCACGGGAATAGGCGAGGTGATCGCCATCGGCGCGCTGAGCGAAATCGGCAAGATCGGCCATTCGCTCAGTACTCTAGAGACCGAGCCGCCACGGCTGCAGGCACAGACTCGCCGGCTGGTGTGGGTGTTCGCCATGGTCGGGGGTGCGGTGAGCGTCCTGGCGGTGCTTCTCTACGGCACTTTGCGCGGAGGATGGCTCGATGCGGTGCTCGCCGGCATCGCACTCGGCATGTCGATGCTGCCCGAAGAGTTCCCGGTCGTGCTCACCGTATTCATGGCGATGGGCGCCTGGCGAATCTCGCGGGCCCGCGTGCTGACCCGGCGCGCTACAGCCATCGAGACTCTCGGCTCCGCGACGGTGTTGTGTACGGACAAGACCGGCACTCTGACCGAGAACCGGATGTCCGTCGCCGAGCTGCGGCTCAAGTCCGGCAAAATTTTCCGGCTTCGTGAGGCGTCCGGCGCGAAAATGCCGGAGGACTTCCATGACCTGGCCGAGTTCGGCCTCCTCGCCAGTGCGCGCGACCCATTCGACCCCATGGAGAAGGCGTTTCACGATCTCGGCCGCGCGCAATTGGCCGGCACCGAACATGTGCATGGCCCCGAATGGAAACTCGTGCACGCCTATGGGCTTCGCCCCGGTCTCCTCGCCATGTCGCAGGTCTGGCAGGCAGCCGATGGCGGGCAAGAATTCGTCGTTGCCGCCAAGGGCGCGCCTGAAGCCATCGCCGGTCTTTGCCATCTCAGTGATACGGATCTCGCCGCACTGACCCGCTCCGTCGATGGCATGGCCGCCGAAGGCCTGCGCGTGTTGGGCGTTGCCCGCGCCGCCTTTGCGGGCCAGACATGGCCGCAGACGCAGCACGATTTCGCGTTTGAGTTCCTGGGCCTCGTAGGCCTCGCCGATCCGATGCGGCCGAGTGTGCCCGAGGCGGTGAGCGAATGCCGGTCGGCCGGCATCAAGGTGGTGATGATCACCGGCGATTACCCGGCAACCGCCAAGGCAATCGCCCGCCAGGCGGGTCTCGACGCGGAAGACGTCGTGACCGGCGAAGAGCTCGAAAAGCTGAGCGATGCGGAATTGGCCCGGCGGGTGCGGACGGCGACGGTGTTCGCGCGCATCATGCCCGAGCAGAAGCTCCGCATCGTCGACGCGCTCAAGGCCGGCGGCGAGATCGTGGCGATGACTGGGGACGGCGTCAACGATGCGCCTTCGCTCAAGGCGGCGCATATCGGTATCGCCATGGGCGGACGCGGCACGGACGTGGCGCGCGAAGCGTCGTCAATTGTATTGCTCGACGACGATTTCGGCTCGATCGTCAAGTCGATCCGGCTCGGCCGCCGCATCTACGACAACCTCCGCAAGGCAATGGGCTTCATCTTCGCCGTGCACGTCCCCATTGCCGGACTGGCGCTGCTGCCGCTGTTGTTCGGCTTGCCGATCCTGTTCGGGCCCATGCATATCGCCTTCTTGGAAATGGTGATCGACCCGGTGTGTTCGCTCGTCTTCGAGGCCGAGACGGAGGAGGACGATGCGATGCGCCGGCCGCCGCGGGCCCCCGATGAGCCTCTGTTCTCCCGCCCGATGATCGGTTGGAGTCTTGTGCAGGGGGCGTTCGCGTTCGGGCTCGTTGCCTTGATCTTCATCGTGGCGCTCAGGCGGGGCATGCCGGAGGACGAAGTGCGGGCACTGACGTTCTTTTCGCTGGTCCTGACGATTGTCGCCCTGATCTTTGTCAACCGCTCCTTCAGCGCATCGCTGGTCACGGCACTCCGCCGGCCGAACTCGGCGCTCGCATTGGTCCTCCTCACTGTCACGGCGATACTGGGCCTGACGCTTCTTTGGCCGTTCGCGAGCGATCTCTTCCGCTTCGGGCCTCTGCACCTCGACGATCTCGCGTTGACGCTTGGTGCCGGCGCTCTTGTGCTGGTTTCCCTCGAGATCTTGAAGCCCCTATGGCGCGAACGGCTACGCTCTTAATCGGACGCAGATCGCGGGCGTGCCTCGTCCGAATGCCTGCTTGTGGCCCTAAGCGGACGCCCTTGGCTGCCCTGTGTCGCTGGTGAAAGCAGGTACCTGGTGTCAGGTTTTGTCCACTAGCGCTGGCGGCGGGCTTGATGAATGTGGCGTGGATGGCCGCGGCCGGCGCACTGATGGTTCTCGAAAAGACATTGCCCGCGCCGAAAGCCTTGAGTCAGGGTTTGGGCCTCGGCCTGATCGCGGCGGGTGCCGCGCTGCTGATGTCGCATTACGGAGGATAGGATGGCGGCTGTCGAACCATGGTCGATCGAGGGCGAGCTGATGCTCTCCTGCAATTGCACGGTCTTCTGTCCCTGTGTCATCTCGCTCGGCAAGCATCCGCCCACCGAGGGATATTGCCAGACCTGGGGCGGCATCCGCATCGACAAGGGGAACTTCGGCACGATCGATCTCTCCGGCATCGCTCTCGGACTGATGATCGAAATTCCGGGGCAGATGAGCCGCGGCAACTGGAGTGCGGGCGTGTTCATCGACAATGGCGCCGACGTCTATCAGGTGAAGGCGCTCACCCGCATCATGTCGGGTGCGGCTGGCGGTTCCACCCATTTGCTTTCGATCCTGGTCGGGCGCTTTCTCTGCGTCTGGCAGGAGGAGGTGAAATACGAAGTCGACGGCGAAACCCGCCGCTTCTCGATCCCCAAGATCATCGACGGCGAGATTGTGCCCATTCCCGGCAACGGCCCGGGCCAGCAGACCGTGATCGAGAATAGCCAATACTGGATCGGGCCCAAAATCATCGTGGCCCAGGCTACCAAGAGCCGCTTCCGTCATCAGGGCCGCAACTGGGATTTCAGGGGCCGCAGCGCCGAAATCTGTCCGATCGATTGGAGGGGGCCGTAGAGCATATGCCGCCAAAGCGAGTTCACTTCGCCGGAAAGCGCGCTAAGCCTTGGGCAGCGCCGTCTTCACCATGCTGTCGCGGGCCGAGAAGGTCTCGTGGAAGGCGGCCAAGCGGCTGCGGTTGTTGCGCCAGTTGATATCGCCCAGGCGGTAGTCGATGTAGGAGAGCACGACGGCAACCGCGATCGAACCGGCATTGATTTCGGCGAGCAAAGAGTCCCAATTGCGTTCGAGATCGTCGAGGCTCGCCTGCAGGCGCTGCAATTGGCGCTCCATCCAGCTTTCCCACTGCAGGCCTTTGGGCCTCACTCCGATTTCATAGCGATAGGCGACCGCCGCCTCGGCCATCCCCAGGGCCAGCGCCTGCAAGGTCAGCACCCGGAAGCGCTTGACGCCATCGTCGGGGATCAGGCTGGAATTGCCCGCCACATGGCAGAGATATTCGACGATCACGCGGCTATCATAGACCGGGTGATGGTGATCGGTTTCCAGCACCGGAATCTTGCCGAGCGGCGAAAGCGCCGTCAGCTTCGGATTGGCCTGTGTCGGCATTGCCGTTTCCTTGACATGCTCGACACGGCCGCCGAGGCCCGCCTCATGGGCGGCGACCAGCGTCATGCGGACGAAGGGAGAGATCACATCGCCATAGATTTTCATGTGCGGCTCCGGCGGTTACGCGGCCGAGTTTAGCCGAAGCGGCGGACAATGAAATAGGCGATCCGCCGGCGCCGCGAACTCAGTATTTGCGCAGCAAGCCGACGAGGCGGCCCTGGACGCGCACCCGGTCGGGCCCGAAGATGCGGGTTTCATAGGAGGGATTGGCGGCTTCCAGCGCCACCGAGTCGCCCTTGCGGCGCAGGCGCTTCAGGGTGGCCTCCTCGTCGTCGATCAGGGCGACGACGATCTCGCCGTTGTTGGCGGTCTCGCCCTTGCGGATCAGTACCGTGTCACCGTCGAAAATGCCGGCCTCGATCATCGAGTCGCCTTTGACTTCGAGAGCGAAATGTTCCCCACTGCCCAGCATCTCCGGCGGCACCGCGATGTTGGCGGTGTGATCCTGGATGGCCGAGACGGGAACGCCCGCCGCGATCCGTCCCATCAGGGGCACGATCGCCGCGCGCGCCATGCCGTCATTGGAGG
>JANMQB010000328.1:0-2367 GCA_031370155.1 Hyphomicrobiales bacterium
CTCAATCAAACCTGCACGTTCCAATTCCTGGACTGCATTCGTGATGGTTGGCCTCTGGACACCCAGCATTTCGGCAAGCAGGTTCTGGGTGATCGGCAGTACGTCATCGTCGTCGCGGTCTCGCATCATGAGTAGCCAGCGCGCCAGCCGTTCCTTGAGGCTGTGCGCTCCGTTGCACGCTACCGACACCATGACCTGCTCCAGAAACGCCTGGACGTAAGCGTAGGTCAGATTTCGGAAGGACGGCATCGACTGCATCGCCCGCATGAACGCCACGCGCGACATCTTTGCCGCGCTTCCCGGGATTTGGACGAGAAGCCGGGCGGAGGAACGCTTGGCGCCGAAGACGGCCTGCATACCGGTGCAACCCTCCCGACCGATCGTTGCCATCTCAATGATACTGCCGTCCGAATAAACCGCCACCACCGAGACGACACCGCTATCGGGGAAGTAGACATGATCGAGCGCACTATCGGCGTCCATTAGGACCTGCTCGCGTTGGATTGGAATGGGTTCGAGTTGCGGCATAAGCTGCTTGAGATCGCGGGGAGGCAGAGCGAGTAAAAGCCGATTGCGGGGCCAATTTGATAAAGCGTTCATACCATCTATAAGGCGCCCGGTTCGCTCCGGTTGCAAGCTGTGACGAGACTCCATGTTTGCCGTTCAGCGCTAGGACATGGGAATGACCTCAATGGGCCATAAGCTGTTGAACGGCGACCGAAGGCGGCGTCTTGCGTGAGCAGGTACCAAGTGTCAGATTTCGTTCACTAGATTCTCATCCTGAGGTGCAAGCGCGAAGGGCCGAGCCGCGAACCTCATGCTGAGGTGCGAGCCCAAAGGGCGAGCCTCGAAGCATGGCCGCGTGAAAGGTTTTTCAGCAGCTTGTCAGGCGATCCGCCGCGCGGGGCCGCGGGCGGCGGCGGCATGCTTTCGCACCGCATCGCCGAAGGCGGCGAAGAGCTTCACCGAATCGGGATTGTCGCGGGCCTTGTATTCGGGGTGCCACTGGGCGCCGAAGGCGAAGCTCTTGGCGCCCTTGACCGACACCGCCTCGATTACTCCGTCGGGCGCCGTGGCCTCGACAATAAGTCCCGGCGCCAGTTTCTTGATGCCCTGGCGGTGAATCGAATTGATCGTGGTCTGGCGCTTGCCGAGGATGCGCTCCAGCATGCCGCCGGGTGTTACGGCGATCGCATGGCGCGGGCCATAGCGCACATCGGTGTCCTCGGATTTTGGAGCGCGGTGGTCGAGCCTGCCATCGCCCCGCTGCAATTCGGCCTCGAGGCTGCCGCCCAACACGACATTCAGTTCCTGAAAACCGCGGCAGATGCAGAACAGCGGAATGCCGCGCTCGATCACCGCCTTGATCAGCTTCAGCGTGATGGCGTCGCGGGCATGGTCGTAGGGCTCGTGATCGGCGGTGGGCGCCTCGCCGTAATGGGGCGGATGCACGTTGGAGACCGCACCGGTCATCAGGATGCCGTCGAAATGATCGAGCAACGGCTCGAGCTGCAGGGCGTCGATCATCGAGGGGATCATCACCGGCGTGCAATCGGCCACTTCGGCGACGGCGCGCACATATTTGTCGCCCAGCGAATGAAACAGGAAACCGTGGCTTTCATAAGTATCGGCGGGCAGGCCCACCAGGGGCGAATAGGCGGTCATCGGCAAGGCCTTGTGATTGGCGGCAACTGCCGTCTAGATAGCGCAAAGCCCTTAAGGAAGTCCAATTTCATGGCCCCCGTGACCCTTGCCCAGGACCTGTTCGATCTTACCGGCGAGGTGGCGCTGGTCACCGGGGCCTCTTCCGGCCTCGGCGCGCGATTTGCCGAGGTGCTGGCGGCCCATGGCGCCAGGGTCGTGCTGGCGGCGCGACGCAAGGACCGGATCGCCGCCCTGGCGGAGAGGCTCGGCCGGGCCCACGCGCTGGCGCTCGATGTCACGCAGCCCAAGACCTTCCCGGCCGCGTTTGCCGAAGCCGAAAGCGTCTTCGGGCCGGTGACGCTGCTCATCAACAATGCCGGCGTTGCCGGCGACGGCATGTTCCTCGACACCGACGCGGTTGAATGGGAGCGGGTGCGGCAGACCAATGTCGATGCGGTCTGGCACCTGTCGCAGCTTTTCGCCAAGCGGCTCATCGCTTCGGGCAAGGAAGGCGCCATCGTCAATATCGCCTCGATCCTCGGCTACCGGGTGAGGCCGGGGGCTGCCGCCTATTGCGTCAGCAAGGCGGCGGTGCTGCAGATGACCAATGTCCTGGCGCTGGAGCTCGCCCGCCACAAGGTCAGGGTCAACGCCATAGCGCCCGGCTACATCGTCACCGAGATGACAAAAGATTTTCTCGCCAGCCCTGCCTCCGAGGAGACG
>JANMQB010000390.1:0-10135 GCA_031370155.1 Hyphomicrobiales bacterium
CTCTCAGGTGCTTTCCCAACCACTCCCAGCTATCCCGCCAAGACGTGACGCCTCCCCAATCTAGGTTTTGAAGTTGTATTGAGGAAACACCACTCGGCAGTGGACTAATTGCGCTGCAAGTTTCGTTAACTGTGCCGAGGACGTACTCGGCTATTCGGCCGTTGCCTCTCAACCTGTCCCGAATGAACTCGCAACCATTCGATCCCAGTTGAACTTCAAGGAGTTGTTTAGTCATCGGCATTACATTGCCTCACGCTATCGATTTCATTGTACTATTTGAGAGTCCTCGGTTCACGGTCAGGTCACGCCAGCAGCTTGCGCACCGCCTCCCGCCAGCCCGCATATTTGCGCTCGCGCAGCTTGGCATCCATTTTCGGCGAGAAGCGCTTGTCGAGCCGCCACAGCTTGGCGAATTCCTCAGGATGCGGATAAAGCCCCGCCTGCAGTCCCGCCAGATAGGCGGCCCCCAGCGCCGTGGTCTCCAGCACCTTGGGCCGGTCGACGGGTGCTGCGAGAATGTCGGCGAGGCATTGCATGGTCCAGTCGGAAGCCGTCATGCCGCCGTCGACGCGCAGGATGGTTTCGCCCCGCGCGCCCCAGTCCTTGCGCATCGCCTCGAGCAGGTCGCGCGTCTGGTAACACACCGCCTCGAGCGCCGCGCGCGCCAGTTCCTTGGCCGTGGTGGCGCGCGTCAGGCCGAAGATGGCGCCGCGCGCCTCGGCATTCCAGTAAGGAGCACCCAGGCCGACGAAGGCCGACACCAGATAAACGTCCTGCTTTGCATCGGCGGCCTCTGCCAGCTTGCCGGTCTCGGCCGCGGTCTTCACCACTTTCAATCCGTCGCGCAACCATTGCACCGCGGCACCGGCGATGAAGATGGCACCCTCCAGCGCGTAGGTGCGCTTGCCGCCCAACTGATAGGCGACTGTGGTGAGCAGGCGGTTGTTCGAGGCAACCGGCTTCCCGCCCGTATTGAGCAGCGCGAAGCAGCCGGTGCCATAGGTCGACTTCATCATGCCCGGCCGGAAACACGCCTGGCCGATGCTGGCCGCCTGCTGGTCGCCGGCAACTCCCGCAATGGCAATCGAATGGCCGAACAGGCGTGGTTCGGTCATGCCGAAATCGGCGGCACAATCCTTCACCTCCGGCAGCATGGCGCGCGGCACGTTGAAGAGCGCCAGAAGCTCCTCGTCCCAGGCGCCGGAATGAATGTCATAGAGCAGCGTGCGCGAGGCATTGGTGGCGTCCGTCGCATGCACCTTGCCGCCGGTGAGCCGCCAGATGAGAAAGCTGTCGATGGTGCCGAAGCAAAGCTCGCCGCGCTCGGCGCGCTGGCGCGCTCCCTTAACATTGTCGAGCAGCCAGGCGATCTTGCTACCGGAAAAATAGGGATCGAGCAGCAGCCCCGTCTTGGCCGCGACCTTGGGCTCGTGCCCGGCGGTCTTGAGTCTGGCGCAGGCATCCGCCGTGCGCCGGTCCTGCCAGACGATGGCGCGGTGAATGGGCTTGCCGGTCTTGCGGTCCCACACGACGGTGGTTTCGCGCTGGTTGGCGATGCCGATGGCGCGAATGTCTGTGGGCTTCACCTTCGCCTTGCGCATGGCGGACTTGCAGGTTGCCACGACACTCCGCCAGATTTCGTCCGCGTCGTGCTCGACCCAGCCGGAGGCCGGGAAATATTGCTTGAACTCCTGCCGGCCGACGCCCCGGATGCGCAGCCTGGCGTCGAACACGATGGCCCGCGACGACGTCGTTCCCTGATCGATGGCCAGGATGAAGTCCGGCATGCGGCGTCTATCCTTTTCTGCGCGCGCGGGCTTGGCGCACCGGCTTCGGGTTCATGTGCTGGTGCAGCGCGGCCTGTTCCTCCGCCGCCAGATGCAAGCCCAGTTTCGAGCGGCGCCAGAGAATGTCCTCCGCCGTCTGCGCCCATTCCTCGGTCTTGAGATAGTCCACCTCGCGCTCGCTCAACAGGCCGAAGCTCTTGCCCATATCCTGGGCGAAGCGGGCGCCGCCGAACATCTTCTCCGCATCGGTGCCATAGGCCCTGAAAATGCGCCGCACATTGCGGGGGCTGAGGAAGGAATAGCGGCGCTGCATCTCGGCGATCCGCGCCTCGACCTCGTCATAGGGGAAATCGCCGCCGGGCAGCGCGGCGGACGCCGTCCACGGCCGGCCGGCTTGCGGGAAGTAGGGCGCCATCTTCTCCATGACCGCCTCGGCGAGCTTGCGGAAAGTGGTGATCTTGCCGCCGAACACCGACAGCAGCGGCGCAAGGTTCTCTCCCGCCTCGAGCCTCAGCACATAGTCGCGGGTTGCTTCCTGCGCCCTGCTGGCGCCGTCGTCATAAAGCGGCCTTATGCCCGAATAGGACCAGCGCACCGTCTGGCGGCCGACCGGGCGCTTGAAATATTCGCTGACCGCCGAGAGCAGATAGCCGGTCTCGGTCTCGGTGATGTGAGGTGAACCCGGATCGCCCTTGTGGTCTTCGTCGGTGGTGCCGATCAGGGTGAAGTTCTGCTCGTAAGGAATGGCAAAGCAGATGCGGCCGTCGGCATTCTGAAAAATGTAGCAGCGGTCGTGATCGTAAAGCCGGTCGACGACGATATGGCTGCCCTTCACCATCCTGATCTTGTCGGGGGCTTTGTGCCCCACGACCTCGCCCAGCACCTGGCTCACCCACGGGCCCGCCGCATTGATCAAGGCCTTGGCCCGCACGGTCTCCGTCTTTCCCCCGCCCGCGGGTATGATCGTCATTTCCCAGCCGCCCTCCACCCGCCGCGCCGTCTTGCAGCGCGTCCGCGTGCGGATCGTGGCGCCGCGTGCGGCCGCATCCCGCGCGGCGAGCACCACCAGCCGCGCGTCTTCCACCCAGCAGTCGGAATATTCATAGCCGCGCACGAACTCCGGCTTGAGCGGCTGGCCGGTGACGTCGCTCGCCAGATTGACGCTGCGCGTCGGCGGCAGGATTTTGCGGCCGCCGAGATGATCGTAAAGAAACAGGCCGAGACGAATAACCGGCCAGGGCCTCAGGCCCCGGTGGTGCGGCAGCACGAATCGCAGGGGCCAGATGATATGCGGGGCCGCCTTCAGCAGCACCTCGCGCTCGATCAGCGCCTCGCGCACCAGGCGGAATTCGTAATGCTCGAGATAGCGCAAGCCGCCATGGATGAGCTTGGTCGAAGCCGACGACGTGCCGCTGGCCAGATCGTCCTGCTCGGCGAGGAACACTTTCAGGCCGCGGCCCGCCGCGTCGCGGGCGATGCCGCACCCGTTCACGCCGCCGCCGATGATGAAAAGATCGTAGATCATGAGCCGGGCCGCGCCTCTTCCGCCTGCTCGCTTTCACCTGTGCCTCCGGTGATCTCGATCTGCACGCCGCTGTGCCGGCAGACTTCGGCGATCGCCTCGGGCGGTGCCCGGTCGGTGACGAAAATATCGACCTGCGACATGTGTCCGATGCGCATCGGCGCCGAACGCGTGAACTTCATCGCATCCGAGACGAGAATAATGTTGCGGGCATTGTTGAGGATCGCCTGGGCGGCGCGCACCTCGCGATAATCGAAATCCAGGAGCGCGCCATCGTCATCGATGGCGGAGACGCCGATTACCGCATAGTCGACCTTGAATTGGCTGATGAAATCGACCGCCGCCTCGCCGACAATGCCGCCATCGGAACGCCGCAGCGTGCCGCCCGCCACGATCACGTCGATCTTTTCGCAGGGCATGAGCGTCGCGGCCACATGAATGTTGTTGGTGATGACCATCAGGCCTTCGTGCCGCGTGAGGGCCCGCGCCACCTCTTCCGTCGTCGTGCCGATATTGATGAACAGCGAACTGTTGTCGGGAATGAGACTTGCCGCGCGCTGGCCGATCGCCCGTTTTTCGGAGGCCGCCAATTGCCGCCGCGCCTCATAGGCGACGTTTTCCACTCCCGAGGACAGCATGGCGCCGCCATGGGTGCGGGTGAGCAGCCGGTCGTCGCAGAGATCGTTGAGATCCTTGCGGATGGTCTGCGGCGTCACATCGAAGCGCGCCGCCAGATCGTCGACCAGCACGCTCCCCGCCTGCTTGGCGAGCTTGAGAATGTGCTGCTGGCGCGGATTGATGACCGTCATGGCGGCTCAGTTCCAGGCCGCTCGAATGCCCGCAACGGCAGTCGATTCAAGGGGATGGCCCGATTCCTTGAGTTTCATTTTACTTTCAAAAAATTTCGTTTCCGGGAATTCTCAATAGTATGACAGGAGATTTCCTGCCGAGCAACGCTATTGACCTTCGTTTTTTTTCGTTTGATAGTGACCCAGGCTCCAAGACAGGTGCCAGCATCGACAGGGAGGATATTCGATGAAATTGAAGCTTCTGGCCGCTACCGCGGCCGTGGCGCTCGCGACCTTTGCCGGTCCGAGCTATGCCGACATGGCAGCAGCCCAGAAATGGGTCGACAACGAATTCCAGCCATCCACCCTCTCCAAGGAAGAGCAGATGAAGGAGATGGAATGGTTCATCAAGGCGGCCGAGCCGTTCAAGGGCATGGAAATCAACGTGCTCTCGGAAGGACCTCTTCCAACCCACGATTACGAATCGACGGTGCTGACCAAGGCCTTCGAGGAAATCACCGGCATCAAGGTGAATCACCAAATCCTTGGCGAAGGCGAAGTCGTGCAGGCCGTGCAGACGCAGATGCAGACCAACCGAAATCTGTATGACGCCTACATCAACGACTCGGACCTCATCGGCACCCATTCGCGCCTGCAGAGTGCCGTGAACTTGACCGACTGGATGGCCGGCGAAGGCAAGGACGTCACTCTGCCGACCCTTGACCTCGATGACTTCATCGGCAAGTCGTTCACCACTGGTCCCGATGGCAAGCTCTGGCAATTGCCCGACCAGCAATTCGCCAATCTTTACTGGTTCCGCAAGGACTGGTTCGACCGTCCCGACCTGAAGGAGAAGTTCAAGGCCAAGTACGGCTACGATCTCGGCGTGCCGGTGAACTGGTCGGCCTATGAGGACATCGCCCAGTTCTTCACCGAGGATGTCAAGGAAATCGACGGCGTCAAGATCTACGGCCACATGGACTACGGCAAGCGCGCGCCGGACTTAGGCTGGCGCATGACCGATGCCTGGCTCTCCATGGCCGGCTCCACATCGCCGGGCCTGCCGAACGGCCGTCCCATTGATGAATGGGGCATCCGCATGGAAGCGGGCTCCTGCAATCCCTCCGGCGCCTCCGTTTCGCGCGGCGGCGGCACCAACGCCCCTGCTTCGGTGTATGCCATCGCCAAGTGGGACGAGTGGCTGCGGAAGTATGCGCCTCCGGGCGCTGCCGACCTCGACTTCTACCAGTCACTGCCCGCACTCAGCCAGGGCAATGTCGCCCAGCAGATATTCTGGTACACGGCTTTCGGCGCTTCCATGGTGAAGCCGAAGAGCGAGGGCAACAATACGATTGACGAGCAGGGCAACCTGCTCTGGCGGATGGCACCCTCGCCGCATGGCGCTTACTGGAAAGAAGGCATGAAGCTCGGCTATCAGGACGCCGGGTCCTGGACCCTGTTCAACTCAACCCCGGTCGACCGCCGCAAGGCGGCCTGGCTCTATGCCCAGTTCGTGGTGTCCAAGACCGTCGACGTGAAGAAGACCCATGTCGGCCTGACGGTCATTCGTGACAGCTCCATCCGTCACGAGTCATTCACCGAGCGTGCGCCCAAGCTCGGCGGCCTGGTCGAGTTCTACCGCTCGCCCGACCGCGTCAACTGGACGCCGACCGGCATCAACGTGCCCGACTATCCGAAGCTGGCCCAGCTCTGGTGGCAGCAGATCGGCGACGTTAACTCCGGCGCCTTTACGGCGCAGGAAGCCATGGATCGTCTGGCCGGCGAAATGGACGACATCATGGCCCGCATGCAGACTGTGGATGAAAAAAATAAAGTCTATGGCGGATGCGGACCGCGGTTGAACGCGGAGAAGGATCCGTCCGAATGGCTCGGCAAGGCCGATGGGCCTGCCGCCAAACTCGAGAACGAGAAGGAACCGGGCCAGACGGTCGCCTACGAGGACATCATCAAGCGCTGGGCGCAGTAACTTCGCTACTGGCCGGAGCGCGGAATCCGCGCTCCGGCTGTCCTTCGCAACGTCATCCCGGCGAAGGCCCGGACCCATTGAACGCCATCTCGCGCCATACTGCATACGGAGAACGCTCAGGGGGTCCCGGCTTTCGCCGGGATGACGAGGGCGGGGGATAGTATGGTAAAACCCATCCATGTCACTTGAACTCCATAGCATCACCAAACGCGTCGGCGCCGATACGTACATTTACGAGACCTCCCTGACGCTTGCGGACGGCACCTTCAATGTGCTGCTCGGCACCACACTCGCCGGCAAGACCACGCTGATGCAGTTGATGGCCGGCATCCAGAGGCCCAGCTCCGGCAAGATCCGCTACAAGGGCCGCGACGTGACCGGCGTGCCGGTGCAGAAGCGCAACGTCTCGATGGTCTACCAGCAGTTCATCAACTATTCGAATTTCTCGGTCTACGACAACATCGCCTCGCCGCTGCGCGTCGCCGGCATGGCGCAAGGCGAGATCGAGCGGCGCGTCGGCCGAGCCGCCGAGCTTCTGCGCTTGACGCCGATGCTGCAGCGCCGGCCGAACGAACTATCCGGCGGCCAGCAGCAGCGCACCGCCATCGCCCGCGCCATCGTCAAGGACTCGGACCTGATCCTCCTCGACGAGCCGCTCGCCAATCTCGATTACAAGCTGCGCGAGGAATTGCGCGAGGAATTGCCGAAGCTTTTGGCCGGCCGCAACGCCATCGTAGTCTATGCCACGACCGAACCCGCCGAGGCCCTGCTCTTCGGCGGCAACACCGCAACGCTCCATGAAGGCCGCATCACCCAGTTTGGGCCGACGGCCGAGGTCTATCGCAGACCGTCTGACATTCTTTCTGCCCAGGTCTTCTCCGATCCGCCGATCAACACCGCGAATGTAGTGAAGCGCGGCAGTGAAATCCTGCTTTCCGACAAGATCAGATGGCCCGCCGGCAAGGCCGCCGCCAGGCTGGCCGACGGCAATTACACGATCGGCATCAGGCCGCATCACATAACACCCACTGCGCAGGGAAACAGTGCCGCGGCCATTGACGGCCGCGTCCTCGTCACCGAATTGTCCGGTTCCGAAAGCGTCATCCACTTCGAGCTTGGCGGCAAGACCTGGGTGTCGCAGTCGCACGGCATTCATCCCTTCAAGGTGGGCGCCACGGCCAGGCTCTATGTCGATGTCGATCGCGGCCTGTTCTTCGGCGCCGACGGCGGGTTGATATCCTGATGGCCAAGATCGCGCGCCAGATAGGCCGGCTTCCTCATGCTGAGGTGCGCGCGGCACGCGCGCCTCAAAGCACCTTCGGCAGTCGCGACTCCGGCCGCCCTTCGAGGCCTCGCTGCGAGAGGCACCTCAGGGTGAGGAAAGGGGAGGCTGATGGCCAAGATCACGCTTGAGAACCTGCGCCACTCCTACCTGCCCGATCCGCGCGGCGATGAAGATTTCGCCCTGAAGCGCCTGTCGATCGACTGGGCCGACGGCGGCGCCTATGCCCTGCTCGGCCCGTCGGGCTGCGGCAAGACCACGCTGCTCAATCTCATTTCCGGCCTTTTGGTGCCGACCGAAGGCCGCATCCTGTTCGACGGCAAGGACGTCTCGCGCGCCTCGCCCGAGGAACGCAACATCGCCCAGGTGTTCCAGTTCCCGGTCATCTACGACACCATGACCGTCTACGACAATCTCGCCTTCCCCTTGCGCAACCGCGGCGTTGCCGAGCCCCAAGTCGACAAGCGCGTGCGCGAAATCGCCGCCATGCTGGAGCTTTCGAAAACCCTGAAGAACCGCGCCTCCGGCCTCAGCGCCGACGGCAAGCAGAAGATTTCGCTCGGCCGCGGCCTGGTGCGCTCCGATGTCAACGTCATCATGTTCGACGAGCCGCTGACCGTCATCGACCCGCACCTCAAATGGCAGTTGCGCTCGCAGCTGAAAGCGCTCCACCAGCGCATCAGGCGCACCATGATCTATGTCACCCACGACCAGACCGAGGCGCTCACCTTCGCCGATCAGGTGGTGGTGATGAACGATGGCGTGGTTGTGCAGAGCGGAACGCCCATCGATCTGTTCGAGCGGCCGATGCACACCTTCGTCGGCCATTTCATCGGCTCTCCCGGCATGAATCTGCTGCCCTGCGAGGTGAAGGGCGGCAAGGCGCGCGTCGCCGGCCATGTGGTCGAGGCCGCCAACGTCAAAGCCGTCAAGAACGGCAACGGCAAGCTCGAGATCGGCATCCGGCCGGAATTCGTGGGTTTCGCCAAGAAGGGACTCCCCGTCGATGTAGTGAAGGTCTCCGATGTCGGCCGCTTCCGCATCGTTGAGACGAAGAGCGCGGGCGTCAGCGTCAAGCTGCTTGTCAAGGAGGGCGAGACGATTCCAACCGGCAAGGCGCATCTCGCTTTCGACCCCGCCCACACCCGGGTTTACGAGGACAGCTGGATGGCGGGAGCGCGGCGATGAACAAGACCGTCAACCAGAAGGCCTGGTTCTTCGTGGCTCCCGTCTTCGCGATGGTGGCCTTCAATGCGCTCATTCCGCTGATGACGGTCGTTAATTTCTCGGTGCAGGAATCCTTCGGTGGCAATGAATTCTTCTGGTCGGGCCTGCGGTGGTTCGAGCAGGTGCTGCATTCCGAACGCTTTCACGCGGCGCTCCTCCGCCAGGTCGTTTTCACCGCCATTATCCTGGCGATCGAGGTTCCCCTGGGCCTCGTCATCGCACTCGCCATGCCGCGCAAGGGCCCGTGGGTGTCGGTCTGTCTCGTGCTCATGGCCTTGCCGCTGCTCATTCCGTGGAACGTGGTGGGCGCCATGTGGAACATTTTCGCCCTGCCCGACATCGGCTTCCTCGGTAAGCTGATCAACTCCATGGGCATCACTTACAATTACACCCGCCAGCCCTTCGGCGCCTGGTTCACCACCGTGCTCATGGACGTCTGGCACTGGACCTCGCTGGTCGTGCTCTTGTGCTATGCCGGCCTCGTATCGATTCCCGATGCCTATTATCAGGCGGCGAAAGTCGACGGCGCGCGTCCCTGGGCGGTGTTCCGCTACATCCAGTTGCCCAAGCTCAAGCATGTGCTGACCATCGCCATCCTGCTGCGCTTTATGGACTCGTTCATGATCTACACCGAAGTCGTGGTGCTGACCGGCGGCGGCCCCGGCAACGCCACCACCTTCCTGTCGATCGATCTGGTCAAGATGGCGATCGGCCAGTTCGACCTGGGCCCCGCCGCAGCCATGTCGATCGTTTACTTCCTGATCATACTGCTCGCGAGCTGGCTGTTCTTTACGCTGATGATGCAAGGTGAAAACAGGTGATGCGCAAGCGCTCGCTCATACCCATCGTCTACATCCTCTTCCTGATGCTGCCGATCTACTGGCTGCTCAACATGTCGTTCAAGACGACCAACGAGATCCTCGGCGGCTTCACGCTCTATCCCAGGCAGTTCACCCTCGACAATTACGCGACCATCTTCACCGATCCATCCTGGTACATGGGCTATGTGAACTCGATCACCTATGTGGCGATCAACACGGTGCTGTCGGTCGCCGTCGCACTCCCCGCGGCCTACGCCTTCTCGCGTTACCGTTTCCTCGGCGACAAGCACCTGTTCTTCTGGCTGCTGTCGAACCGCATGGCGCCGCCCGCGGTGTTCGTCCTGCCGTTCCTCCAGCTTTATTCGGCGGTGGGCCTGTTCGATACCCATCTCGCCGTGGCGCTCTCCCACACCTTGTTCAACATTCCGCTGGCCGTGTGGATTCTCGAAGGCTTCATGTCGGGCGTGCCGAAGGAGCTCGACGAGACCGCCTATGTCGACGGCTATTCCTTCTGGGGCTTCTTCCTCAAGATCTTCGTGCCGACCATCGCGGCGGGGATCGGCGTCGCCGCCTTCTTCTGCTTCATGTTCTCGTGGGTGGAACTCCTGCTGGCCAAGAACCTGACGGCGGTCGCGGCCAAGCCAATCGCCGCCGCCATGACCAAGACGGCAAGCACCTCGGGCTATGAATTGGGCCTCTTGGCGGCGGCCGGCGTGCTCAC
>JANMQB010000437.1:0-3647 GCA_031370155.1 Hyphomicrobiales bacterium
CATCGAGGCTCTGCGTGTAGGCAGTGACGCAGGGCCGCGGCGGATCGAGACCGGCGAGCTGCCACACGGGCTTTCCGGACCTCTTCGCTTCGAGGTCCCAGAGGGCGCAGTCGAGGGCATTGCGGGCGGCATGCAGGGAGACGAGGCGGGGAACATCCTGGCGTGCGATGCCCAGTTCGATCTGGGCCCGCGCGGCTTCGAGTTCGGCCATGACACCGGCCACGGTTTCGTCATAGCGCGGATAGGGCACGCATTCGCCGCGGCCCACGGCTCCTGCTTCCGAGAGCGACACGACTACCACCTCCGCCACGGTGCGGCGGCCGCGCGCGATGGTGAAGTGGCCGGCCACGGGCCAGCTCTCATGGGCAATCGTCAGTTGGAGCAAGGAGGACTCCGCTATTGCGGCGGAATGCGGCCCGCCGCTTCGGCCAGCGTCACATAGAGCTTGCCGGATTCAGAGGCGAGGCAGGCTTCGACCATGCTGGCGCCCTGCGGCACCTCAGAGACCGTGTCGAGCAGGCGCTCGAACAGGCGCACATAGGCATCGACGCGGCCCCGCACCAGGCGTTCGCCGGCGTAGCGGTCCTCGATCATCTTGACGAAGCGCTTACCGCGGACCTCGAACAGGCGGTGGGTGTAGACGTGACGCTCGCCGGCATTGAAGCTCTTTTCGAGATCGCGCGGCAGTGAGCCGTCGACGGCTTCGACCAGATCGCGGGCGGCGGCATTGAGCTTCTGCACCAGGTTTTCCATGTCGCGCGGAATGCCAGCGGACTCGGGAGCGGTTTCGGCTTGCCTGGACGGGCGCGGCAGAAGCACCGCCATGCTGCGCGCAATCGAGGATTCCACCGCTTCGTTGCGATCGCGGCTCTTGCCCAGGGCGCCGGCGCTTGCCGATTGCGAGGTAGTGAGCGCGGCGCCCTCAGCTTTTCCCGGGTTTGGGTCCCTTGCGATTCGCGGCAACATGACGCCGGGGCCGGAGACGTCGAGAGTTCCGGTCTGGCGCTTGACCACCTCGGCCAATGTATTGAGTGCGGCGATCTGGTCGGCGACGACGCGGCGCATGGCGTCGGCATTGCTGCGGGTTTCTTCCGGCAGATCGAGGATGGCGCGCTTCAATTCGCTGCGGGCGGTGTCGATGTCTTTGACAACCTGCTGGGCGGTGATGCGCATGTCCTGGGCGGTCTGCTGGAAATCGCTGGCGGTGGCGGACAGCATTTCGTTCATCGAGGTCATGGCGCGCTCGTGCTGTTCGCGCAGGATGCGCGAGGCCTGCTCGATCTGACCGCCGGAACTGGTTTCGAGCTTCTTGATTTCCTGCTCGAGATTGGCGGTAGCGGCGGAGGTCTGCTCGGTAACGATGCGGCCGATGTCCTTGGAGCGCGCCTCGGAGGCGGCAAGCGATTCCTCGATCAGGTTCATGTAGCCGGTCATCACCGTGTCGATCTCCTGGGCCTTGCGGTTGGCGTCGGCCACCAATTGGTCGAGGGCCTCGCGGCGGTTGACCAGCACGCGCTCCATGTCGCCATTGAACTTGTCGAGCGATTTTTCGACCAGCGCCGAGACATCCTCGAGGCGGTCGGAGATGCGGGTTCCGGTGATCTCGAGCTTGCCGGTGAGCTGCATCGAGATGCCTTCCAGGCGTTCGTCGAGGGCGCCGGCGGCACCGGCGAGCTGGTCGGCAAGATAGATGTTGGCTGTCTCGACGTGCTTGGAAAACTTGCGGTGGGCATCGTCGAGCCTGGCGGAGGTGGCGGTCGTGGCGGAATCGAGTTCGCGGGCGGCCTGGTCGATGCGGCCGGCGAGAAGGCCGGTGTTCTGTTCGAAACGGCCGGTGATCTGCAAGGTCGTCTCGCCCAAGTCCTGCGACAGGGCTTCGCTGGCCTTGCCGAGATCACTAATGATCTGGGTGCCGGCGGTGCCGACAATCTCGGCGAACTTGGCGCCGGTGCCGGCGAGGCGGCCGGAGATATCGCCGGTGACGCGCTCGAGCAGGGTGGAGGCGACGTCAAAGCGCTGGCCGAGATCTCGCGCCGTCGCATCGAGGCGGGTGAACATGGTGCTGCCGGCAGTGTCGAGCTGGGCGGCGACCTCGGCTGAGGTTTTCTGCAACTGCTCGGTCAGCATGCCGGTGTTGGTATCGAACAGGACGCTGATCCCGCCGGTAGTCCGGTCGAGTTGGGCGGCGAGCTTGTCGGAAGCCTCGACGACGCGGGCCGTCACATCGCCCGCCGTGGCGTTGATGTGATCGTGGATGCGGGTGGCGGAAGATTCGAGCTGGTAGGTCATGTCCGCCGCGGTGCGGTCGAGGCGCGCCGTCATCTCGTTGGCCGAACTGTCGAGGAGCCCGAAGAGATCGTCGCGGGCCTTGGACAGATTCTGCACGAATTCGCCGGAGACCGTAATCAGCCGGTCGGTCACAAGACCGCCGGAGCCTTCGATATTCTGGGCAAGCGCCAGACCCGAATCGTGCATCTGACGGCCGACGATGTCGGTGGTGTCCCTGAGATGGGCAGCAATGGTGCCGCTTGTGCCGACGAGGAGCTCGTTGATGGCCGATCCCGCCGCCTGCAATTCCTGAGCAACGCTCGAGGTCGTGCGTTCGATAGTTCCCGCCATGTCGCCGGTGGCGCGGCCGAGCAGGCTGGAGAAATTGTCCTGAGCCTGGGTGATGCGGCCGAGGTAACCGGTGGTCACCTGCTCGAGCCCCTGGGTCACCAGATTGCGGCTCTGCTCGATCTGCTGGCTGACATCGATGCCAGAGCGCTCGATGAGTGCCGCCACCTCGTTCGCTGTGGCATTGAGATGATAGGTAATATTGTTGCCGGTGCCCTGGACGACTTCGGTCAATCCCGCCGCGGCCTGCTTGATCTGGTCGGCGGAAGCGGCGGTGGCGCGCTCGACAGTGCGGCCCATTTCCTCATTGATGCCGGTGAGCTGGCCGACGCTGTGGCGCATAAGCTGCACAACGTTCGATTCCATGTCCTGCACGCTGCGGCCGAAACTCGTCGATTCCGAATTGAGCAGGCCCGCCGTCTGGGACAGAGACCGGATCTGTTCCTGCAGTTGCTGCGAGAAATCGCGCAATTCGCCGGTCAGAATGCCGGAAGCGCGTTCCATCTGGGTGGTCTGGGTGCCGATCTGGCCGCTGGCGTCGGCGGCGCGCGAGGCAACCTCATCGATGGTGCGGGCAAGACCGCTCGAGGACTCCCTCAGGCCCTGTTCGAGTTGCACCAGCGTCGATTGCGCGTTGACGATGATGCCGCCGAGATTCTGGGTGTTGGATTCAAGGCGCGCCAGCACCGGATTGGCCTCGCTGGCGAGCACCAAGCTGGCCTGATGCAGGGCGGCCCGCTGGTTCTCCAGCCCGCTGACTAGGCCGCGGATGCGGTCCTCATTGCCGCCGAAGGCGCGCTCGATGGCGGAGATTTCCTTGTGGACGATTTCCTCGAGCACCGCGGCGCGCTGCAAGGCATGCTCGACGCCGCCGACCAAGAGATCGACTTCGGAACGCACCGCCTGGGCGATGGAGGTCAAGCCTTCGGTGGCGATGTCCTGCGGCCGGATTAGGCGCATGGCCGATTGCATCAGAACTTCCGAAACCTGGCGTAACTGCGAAGCGCGCCAGAGGAAGTAGGCGGTGACCC
>JANMQB010000496.1:0-2065 GCA_031370155.1 Hyphomicrobiales bacterium
CTCGACGAAGTGCCGGTTGTCTCGCCCACCTCGCGGCTCTCCTGCCAGATCGTCTTCACCCCTGAACTCGACGGGCTTGCCGTCAAGCTCGTGGCCAACGGTTGAGGTGCGCCCATGCGTTACTTCCCCCTGTTCATCGACCTGAAGGACCGGCCAGTCGTCGTTGTCGGCGGCGGCGAGGAAGCGCTGCGCAAAGTGCGGTTGCTGCTCAAGACCGAGGCGCGAATTTCCGTGGTCGCCGCAGCACTCCATGACGAGCTTGCCGCCGAGCCGCGCGTCAACTGGGTGGCCCGCCGTTTCGACGCGAGCCTGCTTGATGGTGCGGCCCTTGTCTTCTCCGCAAACAAGGATTTGAACCAAACCGTCTCCGCCGCCGCCAGGACGCGCGGCATTCCGGTCAATGCGGTCGACGATGCCGGGCTCTCCACCTTCATCGTGCCCGCGATTGTCGACCGCGATCCGGTCGTTGTGGCGATCGGCACCGAAGGCACGGCACCCGTTCTCGGCCGTAGCTTGCGCGTACGGATCGATGCCATGCTGCCCCAGGCGCTGGGCCCGCTGGCGAGCGCCGCCGCGGCGCTCCGCGCCCGTGTCGCCGAAACCGTTCCAGCCGGCAGCCGCCGCCGCAGCTTCTGGCAACGCTTCTTCTTCGGCGATGTCCGCGATGCCTTCATCGCCGGTGAAGCCACGAATTATACCGCGGGCATCGAATCCCTGCTCGCCGATGAAGCCGCGCCCCCAATTGGCCGCGTCTCCTTCGTCGCCACCGGCCCTGGCGATCCCGAACTCTTGACCCTCAAGGCCCAGCGCAAGCTGCAGGAGGCCGACGTCATCGTCCATGACCGGCTCGCCGATCGACGCATTCTCGAATTGGCCCGCCGTGATGCCACCCGTATTACCGTGGACAAGCAGGCTTTCACCGCCATCGATGCCATCCTGATCCGCGAAGCCAAGGCCGGCCGTCATGTGGTGCGTCTCGGTTCCGGCAATACTTTCCTCGATGAACGGGTCGCGGTAGGCGCCGAAGGCATCGCCGTTGAAACCGTTCCCGGCGTCGATGTGAAGCCCACCGCCGAAATCATCTCCTTCCCGCTGCGCGAGGATATCCGCGACGCAGTCCTGAGGGCCGCATCATGAGCGATATCGAAAAGAGCCAGCTGGTCACCGCCAATCGCCTGCGCGACGGCATCGCCGTGTTCCTCACCCGCTCGGGCGCCTGGAGCGAGAAGATCGATGAAGCAGCGCTGGCGCTCGAACCCCAGGCGGCAGCCGCCCTCGAAGCCCGCGCCAAGGAGGATGAGAAGGCAACCCTCGTCACCGGTTCATATCTGATCGACGCCGAACACCGCGACGGCCGCATCCGTGCCGCCCACATCCGCGAGCGCATGCGGACGCTCGGCCCCACCGTCCGCCTCGATCTCGGCAAGCAGGCCGACGGCACCGCCGGTGGCTTCGCCGCCGAAGGAGCCTGAGCCATGTACCGCTATGACGAATACGACCATCATTTCGTGCGCGAGCGCACCGCCCAGTTCCGCGATCAGGCGGCCCGCCGCCTCAAGGGCGAACTGACCGAGGACGAATTCCGCCCGCTCCGCCTGATGAACGGCCTCTATCTGCAGCTTCATGCCTATATGCTGCGCATCGCCATTCCCTATGGCACGCTGTCGGGCCGCCAGATGCGCCAGCTTGCCATGATCGCCGAAAAGTGGGACCGCGGCTACGGCCATTTCACCACCCGCCAGAACATCCAGTACAACTGGATCAAGCTCGAGGACACGGCCGACATTCTGGCGGCACTCGCCGAATTCGAGATGCACGCCATCCAGACCTCCGGCAACTGCATCCGCAATGTGACGACCGACCATTGGGCGGGTGCCGCGGCCGACGAGATCGCCGATCCAAGGCCTGTCGCCGAACTGCTGCGCCAGTGGTCGTCGCTGCATCCTGAATTTTCCTATCTGCCGAGGAAGTTCAAGATCGCGGTGACGGGGGCTCCCAATGACCGCGCCGCCGTCAAGGTCCACGACATCGGGTTGCGCATGCACCGCAACGACAGGAACGAAGC
>JANMQB010000499.1:0-2320 GCA_031370155.1 Hyphomicrobiales bacterium
CCGGGATTGCCTTCGACCGATATGGAACTGTCGATTTCCGAGACTTCCGGCTTGATCATCATATTGATCAGCCCGTTGTCGAGAACGGTAGGAGTGAACTCCAGTTTCACGCCGAAATCCCTGTAAGTCACCGAGCACTGCTTATCGGTAACCCTGCCGGCCACTACCGTCGTGTCGACCGTGCACACTGGAACTTCGCCGCCCGCATGGAAGCTCGCGGTCTCGCCGGAAAGTGCCGTGAGATTCGGTTCCGCCAGCCGCCGCGCCAGGTTATTCTGTTCGAGTGCCGTGATGATCACATCGGGCGATGCGCCATTGCTCAGGAAATTGGCGATGACGGAGCCGAATGGCAGCCCGCCCGCCACGCTGGCTACGCCCGTCGTGACAAGGCCGTTGCCGCCGCTGTCCGTCAGGTTCCAGTTGATGCCGAAGTCCTTGCCCGCACTGCGGCTCACTTCGACGATGCGGACTTCGAGATTGACCTGCTGGTTGGCGGCGACCGACAGCGAATTGGTCACCTGGTCGCCGGCGAAGTCGCGGGCGATCGCCATGGCCTTTTCCGCCGCCGGCGCGCTCGGCACCATGCCGTCGAGCAGCACCCGGCCGTTGACCGAGCGCACCCTTATGCCGGCACCCGTGACGCTCTCCTTGAGCGCCTGGCGGAGCCCCGTCAGATTATGGGTGACTTCGATGTCGATGACGGCGACGAGTTGCTTGTTCTGGTCGAACAGCGTGACGTTGGTGGTGCCCACCTTGCGGCCCAGAATGTAGAGCGTCTTGTCGGTGAGCGGGCTGACGTCGGCGGTCTCCGGATCGCCGACGACGATTTCCGAGAACGGCAAATCGATGCGGATGGTCTCGGAATTGCCGAGCACCACCTGCAGCTTGCCGACCCGCTCCTCGTCCGACAGTTTCACCACCTGGGCGGCGCGGGCCTCGCCCGCCATCATTGCCGCCATGCCGAGAATTGCCAGCACGGCAGCCAATGCCGCCGCCACTCGCGCCCAATTCGAAAGTCGCCCCATTGCCTGCATCTGTCCCCTGCCCCTCATAGTCAATCCGTATCCGATTCGAGCGGTACCTCATAGGATTGCCGCGCCGTGCCCCTGGTCACGCCCACCGTGGCGGTGACCTTTTCGGCCGCCGTCACCGGCAGCTCCTCGACGGTTTCCGTGGACGGCATTTCCGCCAGCCGGCGCAGCGTCGCCTCGAATTCGGCGAGCTTGGCGCGCAAGGCTTCCTCGCTCTGCCCGGTGGCTTGCTTCGTCTGCCGGATGGCGGCTTCGAGCACCGCCAGCTTGGCCTTCAATTCCGGATCGTCGTCGCCCGCATTGGCGATTTCGATGCGCAGTTTCCGTTCGATTTCCGACAGCTTGGCGACCAGGGCGGCCTTGTCGCTGTCGCCCGCCTCGATGCTCTTGCCGAGTGCGGCGAAGGTGCTTTGCAGGCTGGCCAGCCTTTCATTGAGGGCCGCCTGTTTGACCTCATAGACGCTGGTCGAGGAGGTGAGTTCCTGCTCGACGACGCGCTGGGCCGGCGCCTGATCGAGGGACCCAGCCGAGCGCAGTGTCAGCGACAGCGCACCCGTCGTCTGGGCAAGTGCGATCTTCTGCGCATCGATGGTGTTGACTTCGATAGTCACGACCTTGGCGACTGCCGGCTGGCTGTTCTTCTCGTCGACGAGCTGGTCGATGGCCAGAATCCGCGCGTTCTGGATCAGGATGTCGGTGGATGCCGCGGCATTGCCGCCGCCGCGGGTATAAAGAACGTCGACCCGGTCGCCCGGCAGGATGAAGCCCGCCACCCCCACTACGTCGTTGACGCGGATGGCCACCGCCCGCATGCCCTTCGCGACCAGGGCCGACAGCGAGGCCCGCGCATCGGGCCCGGAAATCTTCCATTTGAGGATCGGCTCGTTGGGGCCCACGGGCATCAGCACCACCCGGCGGCCCTCGGCGGTGATCTCGGCGATGGTGGCGAAGGCGCCCTCGGGTAGCGCGTTCTTGGGCCAGGCAATCTCGCGTAGCGTTTCGGGCTTGAGTACCGCGCCGAAGGTCAGATTGATTGAGGCCACCACAAGGGTCGAAGTCTCGACCGGCTCCGGCGGCGGGGCCACGGCCGCCTGGCGGTTCTGCGACGTGAGCCATACATTGGCAAGAAACACCGCGATCGAACCGAACACGATGGCGATCAGCAGCATGATGAGCGTGTTGGTTCGCATTGGGTCTCCGGTCGCGCTGGTCTTGCCAATGTATGGCTCACGTCGCAGAACCGCCAGGCGGCCGTGGCCCCGCCGCCGGAGCCGGTCGAGACTTCGACC
>JANMQB010000542.1:0-6542 GCA_031370155.1 Hyphomicrobiales bacterium
CCTTCGTGCTGGAGGGAGAGCCGGTCGCCGATCCGGCGGGCTTCGCCCGGCGCATGTCCGATGTGATGACCAAGCTCTTCGCCTGATATTGTGATTTGCGCGCAACAGTGAACGCCAATTTCGACGGCACTCTTTCGCGCGGCGCCAAACGCTGGTATGGAATCCGCCACTGAAATCGCAAGGGAGACAGCCATGATGAGGAATTTTACGCGCTGCTGATCTCCGGGCCGCCAGGGCCCGGGCCCGGCGGATAGCGTTACCCCGCGCCCCAGGCGCACCCCCAGAACTATTAACTGAAACCGTCAGGCTCGCGCCTTGCTGCGCGGCATCTGACTCATCGGCGCGCGCGAGTTCGTTTCTCGCGTTCTTGCGAAGGAGAGACTCATGTTCTCGCTCAAATCCGAACTCTTCTTTCCCTCGATCGAGATGGCGAAAGAGTTCGCCCGGAAGCTCAACGAACGGCGCAAGGTCCAATCCGTCTCCTCTATCGACCCACGAGAGCAACGGAGGATCAGGCTCGAACTCGAACTCGCCCGTGAAAAGGCGCGGGCTTCGGCCATCGCTTATCGCAACGGTCTTTTGTAGGTCAGGTGAAGAGCTTGCCGAAGGCGTCCATTGTGGTATTGGCGCCGCACAGCAGGACGCCGACGCGCTCGTTCTTCTCCGGCCGGTAGGCGCCGGAGAGGAGGGCGGCGAAGGCGGCGGCACCGCCGGGCTCGGTGACGAGTTGCAAATTCTGCCAGAGATGGCGCTGGGCGGCGCATATATTCTCGTCGCCGACCAGCACCACATGGTCGATGTGCCGCTGCGCGATCGGGAACATCAGCGAGCCGGCGAAACTTGCGCCGAGCGAATCGACCGCAACACCGGAGGGCGCCACCTTGACCGGGTGACCCGCTGCGAGTGCGGCATGCAGGGCGTTGCAGGTTTGGGGCTCGACGCCCACCACCTTGATCCGGCTTTCATACCAGGCGGCGATACCGCCGATCAAACCGCCGCCGCCCACCGCGACAAGCAGCGTGTCGAGATCGGACACCTGGTCTTCCAGTTCGCGGGCCAGCGTGCCCTGGCCCTGCAAGGTCGGCTCCTCGTTATAGGCATGGACATTGAGCGCCCCGGTCGCCGCCACATGGGTCTCACAGCCGCTCAACGCTTCATAGTAATTGGCACCCTTTTGGACAATTTCGGCGCCATAGGAGGCGATGCGCGCCAGCTTGGCGGGCGGGGTTATCTCGGGCACGAAGATGCGCGCCTTCACACCCAGAATTAGCGCCGCATAGGCTACCGCCGCGCCATGATTGCCGCCCGAGGCGGCGGCGACACCGGCTGCGGGAATGGCGCGGCCCACCAGATTGTTGAAGGCGCCGCGGGCCTTGAAGCTGCCGGTGTGCTGCAGCAGTTCGAGCTTCAGCGTCACCGGCCGGGCCATGCCGGCAAGACTCACATCGATGACCGGCGTGCGGCGGATATGGGGCGCGATGCGATGCGCCGCTTCGGCGATTGTGTCGCGGTCGATGTTCATGGGGCGAGTGCTCCGGCAATGTCGAGGACGGCGGAGCCCGCACTGATGGCGATGGCACGGTCGAGAATGGCGATGGACCGGCGCAATGCGGTTTGCAGATCGGCGGCAAGACGGTGGGCCAGATAAAGACCCGCCAGAAAATCGCCGGTGCCGTGCGGCACGGCCTGCTGCAACGCCGTCACCTGCTCAAAACAATCGCCGCCGGCGATTGCCAGCGTGGCCAGCCTGTCCGCCCCCGCCGGGATGGAAGTGGCCAGCACCTCCTTAACGGGCAACCGCAAAGCGGCGGCGCGGGCTTCGGAGATGCTCGACACCCGCCGGCCGGTCAGCCATTCGAGCTCGAAGCGGTTGGGCGAGGCGCAATCGGCGAGCGGTAGTAGCTCGTCGCGGATCGCTTCGGCCACGGGGAGGGCCACGTAGAGCGCGTCACCGTCGCCGATCACCGGATCGACGAGGACGTAGAGCGCAGGGTTTTTCTCTTTCATGCGCCGGATCATCCGCGCCACGCCGTGAATTTGGTCGTTGGCGGCGAAATAGCCGGTCATCACCGCCTGGCAGCCGTCGAGTGCGCCAAGACCTTCCAGCGCCCCAAGCATGGCGGCAAGATCGGAAGCGGGCATGCGGAGCGCCGCAGGTTTGCCGTGGCCAGGGTGGTTCGAAAGAATGATGGTCGGTATGGCGAGGACTTCGTGGCCCAGTGCCTGCATGGCGGGCACGGCCGCGGAATTGCCGACCGGGCCAAATGCCACCTGCGATGAGATCGACAGAATTCGCATTCAGATCACGTTCTTCTCGAAGAGCGGCGCATTGCGCAGGATCCGTACATAACCCAAGCGGGTGATATCGATGCTGCGCCAGGCGCCAAGCACGATCAGTTCGGCGATGGCATTGCCGGAGGCCGGCCCCTGCTGCAACCCATGGCCGGAATAGCCGTTGGCGAAATAAAAATTCTTGAGCTGCGGATGGCGGCCCAGCACGGCGTTCTGATCGAAGGCATTATAGTCGTAATGGCCGACCCAGGCATTGATCACCTTGACCGCCTCGAAGGGCGGAACCCACTCCGCCAGCACCGGCCAGATGCGCTCCTCGAACCAGGAATAATCAACCTCCCAGTCCAGCGCCCGCGGTTCTTCGGCCTCTTCCGGCGAAAGGCCGCAGATGAAATGGCGGCCCTCGGGACGGAAATAGACGCCGCCGGGCGCGACGGTGAGCGGTGCCAGGTGCAGCGCTTCGTTCGCCCCCGGGCAGTCGATCACATAGACATAGCGCTTGCGCGGGCCCACCGGCAGATCGATGCCGGCAAGCTTCGCCAGTGCGCCCGCGCCGGCGCCGGCGGCATTGACCAGATGGTTGCAGGAGAAAGTTTCGCCTGTGGCAAGGCTCACCGATGAAATCCGGCTGCGGTCATGGCCGATCGCCGTCACCTCGCCGGCGATGACGCTTGCACCCCTGGCCACCGCCGCCTTGCGGAACAGGTTCATCAGCGAATAGGGATCGAGCCAGCCTTCGCCCGACAGGCCCAAACAGCCGCCGGCGAGGCCGTTGCAGACGAGCCAGGGAAAGCGGACGGCGAGAGCTTCGCCCTTGAGCATCACATTGTCGGCGCCATGGGCTATCTGGGTCAGGTGATTTTCCTCGAGAATGGCCAGACCCTCGGGCGAGGCGAGGATGAGATAGCCCTGTTCCTTGAAACTCACATCGGCATCGGGGCCGAATTCCTGCTTGAGGTTGCGGATCAACCGCAAGCCGAATTTCGACAGCTCGATATTCTCGGGCGTCGAGAATTGTTGGCGCAGGCCACCGGCGGCGCGCGCCGTGCAGGAGAACCGATAGGTCGTATCCTTCTCGATCAATGCGATCGAGCCGCCAAACCCGTGCTTCCGCAGGTAATAGGCGGTGGCGCTGCCGACCACGCCGCCGCCCACGATCAACACGTCGAAATGCTGCATGACCGGCGCACCATGCCTAAGCTGGCCAGCGGTCTCAAGCCCTTAGCCAAAAAGCACTCTTCACATGCTGCACTGCACAAGCTAAGGGGACTTCATGATCATACGTCCACGCCGCAGCGTGCTCTATATGCCCGGCGCCAATGAGCGCGCGCTCGACAAGGCGCGCGGCATCCCGGCCGATTCGCTCATTCTCGATCTCGAGGATTCGGTTGCGCCCGATGCCAAGCCAGAGGCCCGCGAGCGGGTGGCGGCGGCAGTCAGGTCGGGCAGCTATGGCGGCCGCGAACTGGTGATTCGCATCAACGGCCTCGACACGCCCTGGGGGGTCGACGATCTCAAGGCCGCGGCGGCGGCAGGGCCCCATGCGGTGCTGGTTCCAAAGGTGGCGCGGCCGGGCGACATCGTCAACGTGGCGCGCATCTATGCCGCCATGGGCGGGCCGGAGGCGACCCGCATGTGGGCGATGATGGAAACGCCGATGGCGATCTTCAATGTGCGCGAGATCGCTTCGGTGCATCAGGTGGCGCGGCTCTCCTGCTTCGTTCTCGGCACCAACGATCTCTTGAAGGAATCGCGCGCAACAGCCACCGGCGGCCGCTTTGCCATCATTCCATGGATATCGATGGCAGTTCTGGCGGCCAGGGCCTATGGCCTCGACGTGATCGACGGCGTTTACAACGACTTCAAGGACGAGGCAGGCTTCCGCGCCGAATGCGAGCAGGGCCGCACCCTCGGCATGGACGGCAAGACGCTGATTCATCCGGGCCAGGTTGCGGTGTGCAACGAATTGTTCTCGCCGACACCGGAAGAGGTCAGATGGGCGCGCCAGATCATCGCCGCCTTCGCTTTGCCCGAGAATGCGGCGAAGGGTGTGATCACCGTCGAGGGCCGTATGGTCGAGCGGCTGCATCTCGCCATGGCCCAGCGCGTCGCCGCCATTGCCGAGGCGATCGCTCCATGAGCAAGACCAATCCCGGCAATTCTTTCGAGGATTTCAGCGTCGGCCAGGTGATCCGGCATGCCACGCCGCGCACGGTGTGGCGCAGCGACATGACGCTCTATGCGGCACTCTACGGTTCGCGCTTTGCGGTGCAGAGTTCCAAGCGTTTTGCCCGCGCCGCCGGCTATCCGGCACCGCCCGCCGACGATCTCCTTATCTTCCACATCGTGTTCGGCAAGACGGTGGCGGACATTTCGCTCAATGCCATCGCCAATCTCGGTTACGCCGACTGCCGTTTCATCAAACCCGTCTACAATGGCGATACGCTCAATGTGCAATCGGAAGTGATCGGTCTCAAGGAGAACTCTTCGGCCAAGACCGGCACTGTCTATGTGCGCTCGACCGGCTATGACCAGCGCGAGGAGCCGGTCTTGAGCTTCGTGCGCTGGGTGATGGTGCGAAAGCGCGACGAGGCGGCCGCGGCGCCCCAGGCCGTCGTTCCCGAACTGCCGAAAATCGTCGATCCTGCCGTTCTCGGCAGGTCCTGCCCGCCCATCGACTGCAATCATTGGGATGACGAGCTCTCGGGCTCACCGCACCGATTCGGCGATTATGCGGTGGGCGAGAAGATCGACCATGTGGACGGCATGACGGTGGAAGAGGCCGAGCACCAGATGGCCACGCGCCTCTACCAGAACACGGCGAAGGTGCATTTCAACCAGTTCGCGGAGCGCGAAGGCCGTTTCGGCCGCCGCCTCGTCTATGGCGGTCATGTCATTTCGGTGGCGCGCGCCCTCAGCTTCAACGGTCTCGCCAATGCCTTCCACATCGCGGCGATCAACGGCGGCCGCCATGTGGCGCCGCTTTTTGCCGGCGGCACGGTGTTTGCGTGGTCGGAAATTCTCGCCAAGGCCGATGTGGCGGGCCGCGGCGATGTGGGGGCGCTGCGCGTCGTCACGCGGGCCACCCGCGATCTGCCGTGTACGGATTATCCCGTTGTGGATGCGACGGCGGAGACGCCGGGCGTCATCCTCGAACTCGACTACTGGGCGCTGATGCCGCGGTAATTTCCTTCTCCCTATGGGAGAGGAAAAATCAAAGCGCGCCCCTATCCATCAAATACAGCAGCACCGATGCGCTGATCGCCGCAAGGCCGGTGCCGAGTGCTATGGCGCCGGAGACGGCGGGGACGGCCTCGTCATTGCGCTGGGCGAAGAGAAAGGTGTTGGCGCCGGTCGGCATGGCGGCGAAGAGCACGGCGATCTTCGCCCACAGCGGCGGCAGCGCCACGACATAGCGCACCGCGATGAACACGAGGATCGGCATCAGCACCATCTTGAGGCCGATCAGCGCGAACATGCCGCCCCACTGGCCGCGCAGGCTGTAGGCGGCAAGCGACAGGCCAAGGGCGAAGAGTGCGGTCGGCACGCTGGCGTCGGAAAGCATTTCGAGCATGCGGCCGGCGACCGGATGGAGGCCCAGTCCCGTCATCCGCCACAGGCTTCCGGCGATGAGGGCCAGGACGATGGCATTGGTGGCCAGGCTCAGGAACAATTCGCGCGCCGTGCGCGCTACGGAAAATCCGCCGCTATGGCGGGCAAGCTCCCGGTGCATGGTGGCGGCAAACCACAGGATCGGCGCATGGATGGAGAGAATCATGCCGAGCGGCACCGCCGCGCTGTCGCCGAAATGGGCCAGCGCCAGCGGTGTTCCTAGAAGCGCCAGATTGCCGAAGCCTGCCGCCATTGAGGCGGCGGCACCGCCGCTCGGCGCTAGGCTCGCTATGTTGCGCGAGACGAGGGCGGTCACGATCCAGGTCACGGCGAGGCCGCCGAAGAAGACAAGCCACAGGCCCCAGGGCGCGGCCGCCTGCGCCGCCATGATGGCGACAGTGCGGAACAAGAGCGCCGGGATCGCCACGTTGAAGACGAATTGGGCGATGCCGCGGGCGGCGATCGCATCGACGATATTGGCGCGGGCGAAGCCGTAGCCCAGCACGATCATGCCGAAGACCGGCAGGACAGTGTTAAGGATCGCGTCCAAGCGTTAGAGCCAGGGCTGGCGGGTGGCCTGCTTCTTTTCGAAGGCGTCGATATGCGTGGCTTTCTCGAGGCTCAAGCCAATATCGTCG
>JANMQB010000037.1:0-3684 GCA_031370155.1 Hyphomicrobiales bacterium
TTTTCTACGGCACGGGCGGCTCGATGGCCAACGACACGGCCGTCCGCATGATCCATTTCTATTTCAACCGGCTAGGCAAGCCCGCCAAGAAGAAGATCATCACCCGCCACGACGGCTATCACGGCAGCAGCTATCTGACCATGTCGCTGACCGGTGTTGCCTTCGATCACACCGGCTTCGATCTCGTGCAAGGCGATCTCGTTCACCGGGTGTCGTCGCCCAATTGCTATCGCCGCCCCGACCGCATGACCGAGGCCGAGTTTCTCGAGCATCTCTGCGACGAATTTGTCGAGAAGATCGAGGAAATCGGACCCGACAATGTGGCGGCGTTTTTCGCCGAACCGGTCATGGGCGCGGGCGGCGTCATCGTTCCGCCCAAGGGCTACCATGCGCGCTTCGCCGAGATTTGCCGGGAACACGGCATTCTCTACGTCGCCGACGAGGTCGTAACCGCCTTCGGCCGGCTTGGCCATTTCTTCGCCTCCGAGTCGGTTTTTGGAATGGTCCCGGACATCATCACCTCCGCCAAGGGGCTCACGTCCGCCTATGCGCCGCTCTCGGCCACGATTCTCTCGGATGAAATCTACGAGGTGTTGAGCGTGCCACAGGCCAAGGGCGCCATGTTCACCCATGGCTTTACCTATTCGGGCCATCCCGTCTGCTGCGCCGCAGGGCTCAAGAATATCGAGATCATGGAGCGGGAAGATATTTGCGGCCATGTCCGCAAGGTCGGCCCCTATTTCGAGCGGCGCCTGAAGACATTGCAGGACTTGCCGCTGGTGGGCGACGTGCGCGGCAGCCACTTCATGCTCTGCGTGGAGAATGTCGCCGACAAGACCACCAAGGAGCTGCTGCCTCCGGAAGTGGCGGTCGGCAAACGCATCGCCGAAGCCTGCCAGAAACGCGGCGTGCTGGTGCGCCCCATCGCCCATCTCAATGTCCTGTCGCCGCCGCTCATCCTGACCACCGGCGAAATCGACCGCCTCGTCGATGTCCTGCGCGAGGGCATTACCGAAGTCGCCGGCCAGCTGACGGCGGAGGGCCACAAGCTGTCGTAAATTTCCCGCCGGCCCGCGGCATTGAGACTCCCAAAGCGGACGCCTAGAGCATCGGACCCAAAAGTGGATACCACTTTTGGGAATATCCGATGCTCAAGCATGTATCTGGCGCAACTTTTCGCCCTCAAGTGGATTCCACTTGAGGGCCCGTTGCGCTAGAGTTTCCCGGATGAGATAAATGACCGTTCGGGAGAAGTCTTGGCAAGCACTGGATCAGCCGCGGCCGGCCGGGCCCTCCGCATCTTCGTTGATGACGCCGCCGAGGCGATCGCGGCCATCGGAACGCGCCATTTTTGGCCGCGTCTTGCCGCCATGTACGGCAGGCTTGTCGACCATCACGGTTGCGTCGTCTTCCGCTACCGGCGGCACCTAAAGCCGGCTTTCGTGTTCGGAAACCTCGACAGCAAGGTTGCGAGAAACCAGTTTCGCGAATATCGCGACAAGGCCTATCTTCTCGATCCGTTTTATGCGGCCTTCAGGGCGCGGATAACGGACGGCGTGGTCAAGCTCCGCGATATCGGCGCCGATCGTTTCTTTCGCAGTGTCTATTATCGTCAGTACTATGAAAAGACCGGACTCGGCGACGAGATCGGACTGTTTTGCTGGACCGGCGGCCAGGAGCTCATCGTGTTGTCCCTGGTGCGCCGAAGCGATGCGCCGCTCTTTCGCAAGGCGGAGCTTGCGGACGTCCGGGCCACCGTCTCCGCCACCACTGCGATGATCAAGCTGAATGAGCGAATGATTGCGACTGCGGCGGCCAAGGACGCAACCGGTCCTGCCATGCGCCGGACCCATGGCAATGCGGCGGCGGCCGAGCTTTTCCACCTACCATCGGCGCCGCTCACATCGCGCGAACGCGTCGTCGCCGAAATGATCCTCAAGGGCCATTCGTCCTTGTCGATGTCGCTGACCTTGGGAATAAGCGTGGAAACGGTCAAAGTGCACCGCCGCCATCTTTACAGGAAACTGCAGGTCACCTCCCAGGCGGAGCTGTTTGCGCTGGCCATGCAGCCGGGCTAGCGGTCCGGAATGCCCGGTTCCGGAATCGCTTGGAATCCGCACCCCGATTGTGTAGGGAACCCCAAATCCGGGTATCCCCTCCATGCCGAAGCGCACCGACATCAAATCCATCCTCATCATCGGGGCTGGGCCGATCGTCATCGGCCAGGCCTGCGAGTTCGATTATTCCGGCACCCAGGCCTGCAAGGCGCTGAAGGCCGAGGGCTACCGCGTCATCCTGGTCAATTCCAATCCGGCCACCATCATGACCGATCCGGACTTGGCAGATGCCACCTATATCGAGCCGATCACCCCGGAAGTCGTCGCCCGCATCATCGAGAAGGAGCGGCCCGACGCGCTGCTTCCCACCATGGGCGGCCAGACGGCGCTCAACACCGCGCTCTCCCTCAACAAGATGGGGGTTCTCGAAAAATACGGCGTCGAGATGATCGGCGCCAGGGCCGAGGCGATCGACAAGGCCGAGGACCGCGAACAGTTCCGCGAGGCGATGAAGAAGATCGGCCTCGACACGCCGCGCTCGATGCTCGCCAACGCCTCCGCCGCGAAGGAATCGGATCGCGATTTCCACACCCGGGAACTGCGGCGGCTGGTGGCCGAAACCGGCGATGCCGAAGCCTTCGAGAAGAAGTGGGCCGCCCAGGAGCCGGAGCGGCTGAAGAAATACCGCAACCGCGCCATGGTCGAGGCCTTCGAGGCCATGCTGGAGATCGGCTTGCCCTGCATCATCCGCCCCTCCTTCACGCTGGGCGGCACCGGCGGCGGCATCGCCTATAACCGCGAGGAATTCCTCGACATCGTCGAGACCGGCCTCGGCGCCTCGCCCACCGCCGAAGTGCTGATCGAGGAGTCGGTGCTCGGCTGGAAGGAATATGAAATGGAGGTCGTCCGCGACAAGGCCGACAACTGCATCATCGTCTGCTCGATCGAGAATATCGATCCGATGGGCGTGCACACCGGCGATTCGATCACCGTGGCCCCGGCGCTGACCTTGACCGACAAGGAATATCAAATCATGCGCAACGCCTCGATCGCGGTACTGCGCGAGATCGGCATCGAGACCGGCGGCTCCAACGTGCAGTTCGGCGTCAATCCCGCCGACGGCCGCCTCGTCGTCATCGAGATGAATCCGCGCGTCTCGCGCTCCACGGCCCTGGCATCGAAGGCGACCGGCTTCCCCATCGCCAAGATCGCGGCGAAGCTCGCCGTTGGCTACACCCTCGACGAACTGGCCAACGACATCACGGGGGGTGCCACACCCGCCGCCTTCGAGCCCACCATCGATTATGTGGTGACCAAGATCCCGCGCTTCGCCTTCGAGAAATTTCCCGGCGCCGAACCCTATCTCACCACCTCGATGAAATCGGTGGGCGAGGTCATGGCCATCGGCCGCACCTTCCAGGAAAGCCTGCAGAAGGCGCTGCGCGGCCTGGAGACCGGCCTCACCGGCCTGAACGAGACGGCGATTCCCGGCGCCGGCGAAGGCGACGACCGCAATGCCATCCGGGCGGCGCTTGGCACGCCCACCCCCGACCGCATTCTCAAGATCGCGCAAGCGTTTCGCCTCGGCGCCAATGTCGAGCAGATTTACCAGTCGTGCAAATACGAG
>JANMQB010000044.1:0-8419 GCA_031370155.1 Hyphomicrobiales bacterium
CGGACAGGAACGCCGCCTATCTCTCCTACTACGCGGGCGGTTTCCGTGCGATCCGCTTCGGCAGCACCGGAATCGTTGAGACCGGGGGTTACCTCGACCCGCTGGGCAACGATTTCTGGGGCGTGCAGGTGTGGAAGCATCCGGCGACGGGCAAGAAGTATATCCTCGCCAGCGATCGCGACAGCGGGCTGTGGATCTTCCGCAGGAAGCCCTGACCGGAACGATTGGACGAGGGGCGGCCGTGAAGCCGCCCCTTTTTCTGTCTGGCTCTCAGGTGGTAGGGAAAAAACCTAATTTCAGCTCACCGGCCTGGAGCGCATGCGGCGGACGGTTTCGCGTTCGGCGCGGCGGCAGGTGACGGGGGCGAGGCCGCGCGCCATCAGCGCCATGTCGTCGAGCACCATGCGGCCCATCTGCTTGAAGGCGACGTCGAGTGCTCCCGCCCGGTGCGCCGACAGCACGAAACCTTCGAGCCCGCGCACCGGATGGTCGTGGGGCAGGGGTTCTGCGGGGAAGACATCGCTCGCGGCGCGGATATGGCCGGAACGGACCGCCGCCATCAGCGCCTCGAAATCGACGACACCCGCCCGGCTCAGCAGCACGAAACTGGCGCCCCTCCGCATCGTGGCGAATTCCTTAGGCCCAAGGAATCCGCTGTTGTCGGAGGTGACCGAGGCGACGACGAAGATCACATCGCTCTCGGACAGTACGCGCTGGAGTGAAGCAGGCTCGACACCCAATTCGCTCAGAAGACCCGGCGGCAGCCACGGATCGAAGACCCGGATGCGGGCCCGGAAACCGGCGAGCAGCCGGTGCAGGGCGCGCCCCAGATCGCCGAAGCCCACGAAGCCCACCTCGCCGCCCGAGATGAGCCGCGCCTCCAGGTTGCCCTCGCCGCCCCACAATTCGCGGCCGGCCCGGAAGGCCCGGTCGGCGCCGCAGATATTGCGCTCCAACGCCAGCGCCAGGCCCAAGTCGATCTCGGCCACCGGCACGGCGAACACGCGCCCCGTGGTCAGCACATGGATGCCGTGGGCGAAGCAGTGATCGTAGTCCATGTTGTCGAGGAAATTGGTTTCGACATTGAAGATCGCCTTGAGCGCGGGCGCGCGCTGCAGCAATTCGCGCGGCAGCGGCGGCTGGCCGATGATAAAAGTTGCCTCGGCGATGTGCCTGTCGAGCACCGCCGCGGCGCCCGTATCCTCGCCTTCGACGATGCGATAATCGCGGCGCAATTCGGCCAGATCGGCGGCCGTGAAGATCAGCCCCAGGCTGCGCGGCTCGGGGATCGAAAGGATCAGGGGTCGGTCGTCGGCCATGGCCGTGTTCCTCGAGTGGATTTGCCAAGCTTCAACGGTGAATCGATTTACTATTCAAGATAAATCGGCTTACTGTCGCGCGGAAAAAGATAATGAAGCACAGGCTCTAGCTCACCTTGTATCTCGGTCTCGACATCGGTACCTCCGCGGTCAAGGCGGTCCTCGTCGATCGGGCCCAGCGCATCGTTGCTTCGGCTTCGGTGCCGCTTGCCACCAGCTGGCCGCGCGAGCTGTGGTCGGAACAGAATCCGGACGACTGGTGGCAGGCGGTGCAGCGCGTCGCCGCGGAGTTGCGCGCCCGAGCCGGCGCCGACTGGCGCCATGTGAAGGCGATCGGCTTGTCGGACCAGATGCACAGCGCGGTGCTTCTCGATCGGCACAACCGGCCCATCCGCCCCGCCATCTTGTGGAACGACGGCCGCGCCCATGCCGAAGCGGCTGAATTGCAGCGGCGCATTCCCATGATCGGCGACATTGCCGGGGTTCGGCCCATGGCCGGTTTCACCGCGCCCAAGCTTCTTTGGCTCCGGCAACACGAACCGGATGCTTTCGCGGCCATCGCCAAAATCCTGCTCCCCAAGGACTATGTCCGCCTGCACATGACCGGCAGTTTTGCCACCGACATGTGCGATGCCGCAGGGTCGCTGCTCTTCGATACGGGAAAGCGGCAGTGGTCGAAGGAAATCGTCGCGGCCTGCGGGCTGGCGCCGGAGGCGCTTCCGCCAGCCCTCGAAGGCAACGCCGTCTCCGGACACCTGCGCGACGACATCGCCCGCGACTGGGGGCTCGACAACAAGATCGTAGTCGCCGCCGGGGCAGGCGATGCCGCCGCCGGTGCTATCGGCATCGGCGCCGTCAATGAAGGTGACGGTTTCATTTCGCTCGGCACTTCGGCGCAATATTTCGTGAGCCGCGAAAGCTACGGCCCGGCGCCCGCCTCGCTCATCCATACCTTCTGCCACGGCCTGCCCGGCCGCTGGTTCCAGATGGCGGCATTGCTCAACGGTGCCGGCTGCCTGTCCTGGGTGGCCGGCGTTCTCGGCGAGAAGGATGTGGGCAAATTGCTCAGCGAGGCCGAGGCCGCCTTCACCGGCCCGTCGCCGCTCATCTTTCTTCCCTATCTTACGGGCGAGCGCACGCCGCACGACAATCCCCATGCCAAGGGCGTGTTCTTCGGCCTGACGCCGTCGACGCGGCGCGAGGACATGGTTCTGGCGGTGCTGGAGGGCGTGGCCTTGGCGCTTGCCGATTGCCAGACCTATCTGGCCGCGGCCGGTCCCCTGCCGCGGGAACTGGGCGTCATCGGCGGCGGCTCGAAGAGCGCCCTGTGGATGAAGATTCTGGCCGCCGTGCTCGACCGCCCTCTGGTTCTCCATGAGGCTGGCGAGGCGGGTTCGGCCTTCGGCGCCGCAAGGCTTGCCCGTCTTGCCCATGGTTCGGAATCGATTGCCGATATTTGCAGACGCCCGGCCATTGCCGCTCGCTTCGCTCCCGGCCCGGCGCTTGCCCGCGCCTATGCCCCTCGTCTGGAAAAATTCCGCGCGATCTACAGAGCGCTCGCGCCTTTGTTCTGATTCCGGACACGCCCTTGCCCCCCGATTGGTCCGCCGCTAAAAGGCGGCCCAATTCTTTGGGGCTCAGCAGGGGAACAGCATGGCCGTCGAGCGCACTTTTTCGATCATCAAGCCGGACGCGACCCGGCGCAATCTGACCGGCGCCATCAACGCCAGGATCGAGGCCGCGGGCCTGCGCATCGTCGCCCAGAAACGGGTGAAGTGGAAGCTGGCGGATGCCAGGAAGTTCTATGCCGTGCACAAGGCCAGGCCCTTCTACAAGGACCTGGTCAAGTTCATGACCTCAGGCCCAATCGTCCTCCAGGTGCTCGAAGGCAACGATGCGGTGGCCAAATACCGCGAGATCATGGGCGCCACCGATCCCGCCCGTGCCGGGCCCGGCACCATCCGCAAGGACTTCGCCGAATCGATCGAGGCCAATTCCGTGCATGGCTCCGACAGCCTGGAGACCGCCAGGAAGGAGATCAAGTTCTGCTTCAAGGCGAAGGAAATCGTCGGCTGACCCGGCTTGGGTCCAGCACCGCAGCCGGCCGGAAAGACTGAAGTCTTGTATAAGCAGCGATTCTACGACCGCCATTTCACCGAGACGGCGCAAGCCGGTTCGTAAGGCGATGGCCGCCGAGCAAGGCCGCTTCCGGTGTTCCTCACGATGGGATGTTAAACTGCTTAGGATGAATTCAATTGTCGTCAAAGCCGAGTGGGATTCGGAAGTCGAAGTCTGGGTGGCTTCCAGCGATGACGTTCCGGGCCTCGCCGCGGAAGCCGCATCGCTTGAGCTTCTGCGCATGAAGCTCATCCCGGTGATTTCCGATTTGATTGAATTGAACGGCATCGATTCGCATTTGTCGAAGATTCCCATCGTCGCCCACCAGATGGACGAGCAGGCTGCTGAAAAACTCCGTATACGGACTTGACCATCGCCTTTCGAGGCTCGCTACGCTCGCACCTCACGGTGAGGTAAGTCCTTGTTTTCCCTCATGCTGAGGTGCTCACGGCGAAGCCGTGAGCCTCGAAGCATAACCGCGTGAACGGTTTTTCAGCATCCTGCCGGCGGCCGGCCTTGGGACTCCGAAGAGTCGGAATTCATGTGTGAAATAGGGTCGTTAAGACTTTATCGGGGCGATTGGCAATTCGTTAACGAATCGGGCGTAGCCTGATCGGTCAGAAGTAGTCGGAGTCGTTTATGAGCAACCAAGTTGGCATAACCGCTCCGAGGCCCGCCTGATCTCCCAGGGGTCGTGAAACGACCTCCGGCGGCGCCTCGGACGGCGAGACTGGAGGTCTAATGTCTAAGCATCGTTTGTGTTTACCTGTCGTGGCCGCCGCCTTGGCGTTCGCCGCGGCGGGCCCTGCCGAGGCCCAATCGGTGTGCGGCGACCGTGCCGAGATCATCAAGGTGCTCGGCAACAAGTATCAGGAACTGCCCAAGGCTTTCGGCATCGCCGGGCAGCGCAACCTGGCCGAACTCTTCGTCTCGAAATCCGGTTCCTGGACCATGCTGATGACCCAGCCGCAGGGCACAACCTGCATCCTGGCGACCGGCCAGTCCTGGGAGGAACTGCCTCCCAGCCAAAAGCTGACGGGGCTCTAAGCCTTCAGCCGGAGATTGTCGGCGTCCCAGACGGGTTCAGCGATGATCCGCGCCTTGCGCCGCTCGCCGAAGATCATGGCTTCGAAAGCGCTACCAGGCTGCGTCAGCTTGGGCTCGACATAGGCAAAGGCCAGCGACTTGTTCACGGCGTGGCCATAGCCACCCGAAGTAGTAAGCCCAACCAACCTGTCGCCCGCATAGACCGGCTCGTTGCCCATGCAATCGGAGTCGGTATTGTCCACCTCCAGATAGACGAGCTTCATGCGCGGGCCCCGCTGCTGCCGGGTAAGGCTCGCCGCCTTGCCGATGAAATCCGCCTTGTCGAGGCGGATAAAGCGCTCCATCGCGGCCTCGAACATGTCGATCTCGCTGGTGAGCTCCGAGCCCCAGCCGCGATAGGCCTTCTCCATGCGCAGGGAATTCATCGCATAGGTGCCGAACGGGCGGATGCCGTGGACCGCTCCCGCCGTCATCAGCGCATCGAACACTTTGGGCATCTTCGCCATCGGGCAATGCAGTTCCCAGCCAAGCTCGCCGACATAATTGACGCGCAGCAACCGCACGCCCTTGACCCCCGCGACCTCCGCCTCGCTGGCGGTGAGCCAGCCGAACGCGGCATTTGTGAGATCGGTCTTGGTGCATTGGCCGAGCACATCGCGCGCTTTCGGCCCCGCCAGAACCAGCACGCCGTAATCGTCGGTCACGTCGGTGATGGTGACGCGTTCGCCCTCGCGCTTGCGCCATTCGAGCTGGTCCTTGTCGTGCAGTTGCGCCACCGCCGCCGACAGCACATAGAAATGCTCAAGTCCCAGCCGCGTCACCGTGACTTCCGATTCGATGAAGCCGTTGCCGTTGAGCAGATGACCCAGAATGATGCCGCCATCCCTGGCCGGAATCCGGTTGGCGCAGATGCGTTCCAGGAAAGCATAGGCGTCCTTGCCCTTGACTTCGTATTTCGCGAAAGTCGAAAGGTCCGTGAGGCCCACGCGCTCGCGCACCGCCAGCGCCTCGCCGCGCACCGCCTCCCACCAGTTCGAGCGCTTGAAGGAAAATGTCTCGCTCTCACCCGCCGTCGCATACCAGCGCGCCCGCTCCCAGCCGAAAACTTGCGAGAACTGCGCGCCGTGAGCTTTCAGCCGTTCGTGCAGCGAGGATTTGCGCAGGTTTCGGCCGACGGTGTGTTGCTCGGCCGGCTTGTAGCAGTAATACATGTGGTGATAGTCGGCGACCGAGACTTCGGCCGTGTAGCCCTTGCTCGCCCAATTGCCGAAGCGGCGTGGATCGAATTCGCGCATGTTGATCTCGGCCTGGCCGTGCACCATCCATTGCGCCAGATATTTGCCGGCCCCGCCGCCCTGGCAGATGCCGATCGAGGCGCCGCAATGCATCCAGTAGTTCTTGGGGCCGGGCGCCGGACCGGAAAGATAGGTGCCGTCCGGCGTGTGGGTAATGGCGCCGGAAACCACCGACTTGATGCCGGTCTTGCCGAACAGCGGCAGCCGCTCGGTCGCCTTCTCCAGCCACGGCATCAGCCGGTCGAGCTCGGGTGCGATCAGCTCGCTCTCGAAATCCCAGGCCGGCGGCTTGCCGTCCCAGCATAGATGCGCCGTCGCCGTCTCGTAGGGGCCGACCAGCACGCCGTTCGTCTCCTCGCGCAAGTAAGCGTGCGAATAGGGATCGCGCACCACCGGAAGCTCGGGTTTGAGATCGATCAGTTCCTTGAGCGGCTCGGTGATAACGTAATGATGCAGCATGTTGGCGATCGGCACATGGTGCCCGGTCCAGGCTCCCACCACGTCGCAATAGGAGCCGGCCGAATTGACGACGTGTTCGCAGATGATGTTTCCCTTGTCGGTCACCACCTGCCATTCGCCATTCGCCATTCGCTTGATATCGGTCACCCGCGTACGGCGATAGATTTCCGCCCCCAGCTTGCGGGCTCCCGCCGCCATGGCGTTGGTGATGTCGGCCGGCGCCACATGCCCGTCATGCACGGTGCGGAAGGCCGCCTTGACGCCAAAAGTCTCGAGGTAGGGATGGTATTGCTTGATCTCGGAAGGCCCGATGATCTCGCACTCGTAGCCGGCAAGCCGCGAGATGCCATGGACATATTTGAACCAATGGACCTCTTCGTCGGTCACCGCCAGCCTGAGGCCCCCGCAGCCGTGCCACGACACCGCCTGGCCGGTGAGTTTCTCGAGATTGGCATAAAGCTCCGTGCCGTAGACATGCACCTTCGTCAAGTTGAGCGAGCCGTTGAAATGCGGGCATTGCCCCGCCGCATGCCAGGTCGAGCCCGTGGTGAGCTCGCCCTTTTCGATGAGCGCGATATCGCTCCAGCCTTCGAGCGCCAGGTGATAGAGGAGCCCCACCCCCATCACCCCGCCGCCGACCACCACCACCCGCGCATGCGATTTCATCCGTCGCTCCTGGTCCGAATTTCAGCGCAGCATTTCCGCATCGCGGCCCGGAAAACAAGACGGAATTTCGTGGGCCTCTCCTTTTCCTCCGCGGGGAGAAGGAAAATCATTGCCCGATCTCGTACAACATCAGTCCCACCGCCACCGCCACATTGAGGGATTGCGCACCTCCCTTCATCGGAATGCGCACGAGTGCCGAGCAGGCCGCCGCCGTCTCGGGTCGCAGGCCGCCACCCTCGCTGCCCATGACCAGCAGCGTCGGCTGCTTGTAGGTCCGGCGGTAATCCTCCGTCCCCTGAAGATGTGTGCCGATCGCTTCGCCGGGCCAGCTCTTGCAAAGTTCGATGAATCGCGCCCCCGCCAGCCGGGCGAGAGGCGGCCCGAAGATCGATCCCATGGAGGCGCGCACGCTGTCGCGCGAATAGGGGTCGCAAGATGGCCCCACCAGAATGACGCCTTGCGCGGCAACCGCATCGGCGGTGCGGACGATGCTGCCGAGATTGCCGGGATCGCGCATTTCCTCCAGTGCGAGCCAGATGCCTCGCGGCTCGATCCTGTCGATGAATCGCTGCCGGAACACGCCGAGCGCTGAGCTCGCATTTTTCTGGGCGCTGAGCGATTGCATCACTTTTTCGGCGACCGTCAGCCGCTCGGCCTTGCCCCATGGTTCCAGCGCCGCCGTCGAAACCACATAGACGGGCTCCCATCCCTCGCGCCGCGCCCGACCCAGCACTTCGGCGCCTTCCGCCACGAACAGTCCCGTTTCCTCCCGGTATTTCTTTTCGGCAAGCGAGCGGATCAGCTTGATCGTCGGATTTTGCAGCGAGGTAATCACCGGCATGACGGCGACTATAGGTTGGGCTATAAGACCCGTCCATGAACATCCGCCCCAATATCAAGACCGGCATCTCCGTCTGCCCGCACGATTGCCCCTCGGCTTGCGCGCTGGAAGTGGAACTCCTCGATGACCGCACCATCGGCCGGGTGCGCGGCGCCAAGGAAAACTCCTACACCCTCGGCGTCATCTGCGAGAAGGTCGGCCGCTACGCCGAGCGCATCCACCATCCGGACCGCCTGCTCCATCCACTGAAACGCAAAGGTCCGAAGGGCGCGGGCGAGTTCCAGCCCATCTCCTGGGACGATGCCATGGCCGAGACGGCGGACGCCTTCCTCAAGGCCGAAGCAAAATTCGGCGCCGAGTCCGTCTGGCCCTATTACTACGCCGGCACCATGGGCCTCGTCATGCGCGATGGGCTGAACCGGCTGCGCCATGCCAAGCGCTATTCCACCATGTACGACACCATCTGCGTGGCGCTCTCCTGGACCGGCTACATGGCGGGCACCGGCAAACTCGCAGGCAGCGATCCGCGCGAGATGCAGAAGTCGGACCTGATCGTCATCTGGGGCGGCAATCCGGTCAACACCCAGGTCAACGTGATGACCCACGCCATGAAGGCGCGCAAGGAGCGCGGCGCGAAGTTGGCCTGCGTCGATGTCTACGACACCGGCACCATG
>JANMQB010000073.1:0-8206 GCA_031370155.1 Hyphomicrobiales bacterium
CATGGCGTGGAGGCGGCAATGCAATTCGTGGCCCGCCTGACGCCCGAGGAGCGCCGGCAACTGGCGCTCCGCATCCGCGAACGCGCCGCGGCGGGCCGCCGAAACTGAACCAGCAGCTGTCCGCCCTCAGCACTCAGGAGACAGAAATCCGAGGCGACCAAGATACCGTCCGAGCAGACTGTGAAAGGTATCCGCCGGCTCCAGGTCGTATTTTGCCGCGATACTCAAACAGATCGGCTGGCGCCCGCGCAAGGCCGAGACTTCCGCATCGAACTCGACCGTCCGGCAGGCACCACCCGCCGCAATTGGCCCATCGCGGCGGGCTTATGCGATCAAAGGCCGGAACCACCGCCGCCCGGGCGGAAAGGAGGCGGCGTCATCAGCATATCGGTGATCTCTTTTGGCAAACCACCAAGCGGATCCTTGCGCGAGGGCATGCCGTCGACGAACGGCAGGAGTTGGTGCCGCGCGACCTCAAAAACGCGGCGCAGTTCAGCCACTGGATAAGCGTGCTCGTCAACCCTCAGGCTCAGGTAAGGGTAACTCTCGGTCTTGTAGACAAGAAGCGCCGCCGACTGGCGCCCGCGCTTGTCGCCGCCAGCTTTCTGTCCAGCCTCAAGCACGTTCACGAGGCGTTCTGGCAGGCTCAGCGGTCCGCTTGCCGCGAAGGCTGCTGCCATGGCCCGCACCGTATGCTCTCCAACCAGCATGTTGCCCTGAATGCTGTAATCGGGCCCGGTGATGTGGCCAAACCAGCTTGTGCAAGCGTTACCGCTCCAGGCGGCACTGCGGCCCTCTACATCGACGATGCCGAGCTGGCGAACATCGCGGCCTGGATCATCCTTTATCAGCTTGTCGAGGGCTTCTTGAGCGGTCCTGCCTTCCTTGAGAAGCTTTAAGCCGTCGATCCCGAGATAGGGATTGACCCAGGACTGCGTTGAAATCGCTCCGACCCCCGGCTCCACGAAGGGGCAGATGCCGCCAACGCCGGGAACCGCGGTCGATACCGCGACCCCCAACATGCCAGTGCGGGAGCAGCGGGCCGAAATGGAGAAAGTGTTGACCTCAAGCACTAAGTTGTCCTGCCCTGATGGTTGATGATGTTCGCGACCGATGACGCCGCGGATCGGGGACCGCATCGAGCAGGGCGCGGGTATAAGGGTGCTGCGGATTTGCGAAAATCGTCTCGCTTGGCCCGCTTTCCACGACCTCTCCTTGCTTCATTACGGCAACCCGATCGCTCAGATACCTCACCACCGCGAGATTATGACTGACGAAAACAGAAGTCAGCCCCAGACTTTTCTGGGTCTCACGGAACAAGTTGAGGATCTGCGCCTGCACGGACACATCCAGTGCCGACGTCGGCTCATCCGCAAGCACAAGCGAAGGCCCCATGATGATTGCCCTGCCAATCGCCACACGCTGGCGCTCACCGCCGCTCAATTGATGCGGATAGCGTTGCGCGAATTCTGGCGGCAGACCGACGCGAATCAAGGTTTCGGCGACCCTGTCGTTACGTTCATTCCGCTGCCCGATACCGTGTACATCGAGCGGCGCGCGGAGAATTGCCCCGATCCGCTGCCGCGGATTGAAGGACGATGCCGGATCCTGGAAGATAGCCTGGACCTCGCGCCGGACTGCCTGCAGTTCGGCACCCCGCAATGCCCACAGGTCACGGCCCTTGTAAATAATGCGGCCCGAGGTTGGCTTGATGAGCCGCAGCACCGTCCGCAACAACGTCGACTTTCCCGATCCGGATTCGCCGACGATCCCAAGCGTCTGACCGGCCTCGACGGACAGGTTGACGTTGTTCATGGCGAGAGGTCCCGGACTACGAAAGAAACCACCTGGGTCGAAGCGCTTCGACACATTCTCGATTTCGAGGAGGGTCATGTCTTCCCTCCAGGATACCAGCAGCGGACGCGATGACCCTGCTCCATCTCCTGTTCGGGCGGAACTTCTCTGCACGAGGGCTGCGCGCGTACGCAGCGCGGCGCGAAAACGCAACCGGCAATCAGCTCGCCAGCTGCAGGAATCTGACCCGGGATCGCATTGAGCTGAGCCACCCGTTCCGTCGCAGAGGGCGTCGCCGCCAGCAGGGCCACCGTATAGGGATGGCGCGGATTGTAGAATATTTCGTCAACCGCTCCTTCCTCAATCACCCGCCCTGCATACATGACATACACTCTGTCACAGAAGTCTGCGACGACGCCAAGATCATGGGTGATGAAGAGAATTGAAGTGCCATGTTCGTCCCGGATTTCCCGTAACAGCCGGATCACCTGCGCCTGTACCGTTACATCGAGTGCCGTCGTTGGTTCGTCCGCGATAAGGAGTTCCGGTTCAAGCGCCAGGCCCATGGCAATCATGGCGCGTTGCTGCATGCCGCCCGAGAACTGGTGCGGATAGTCGGTTGTGCGCTTTTCAGGCTCCTTCAGGTGAACAGACCGCAACAATTCCACGGCAATCTGTCGCGCCGCCGCCCAGGTTGACGACCGATGCAATACAACCGGCTCACCCACCTGGTCTCCCACGGATAACATCGGATTGAGCGCACTCATCGCATCCTGTGGGATAAAGGCGAGGCGATCACCCAAGAGGTCGCGGCGCTGGTTTGCCGACAGTTCGAGCATCGGCCGCCGGTGGAGCATGATCCGGCCACCTGTCACGCGCGCCTGTCGCGGCAGGAGTCCGAGGACGGCGAGTGCGGTCAGCGTCTTGCCACTGCCGGACTCACCGATCACGGCGACGATTTCGCGTGGACCAACTTGCAGGCTAACACCCGCAACGACGCGCCGGCCCGGAAACTCTATACTGAGGTTCTGAATATCGAGCACCGGCTCCTGTATGCTGGAAGAGAGCGGCATGATCATTCCTTCATATGCGGATCGAGGAAGTCCCGCATGCCGTCTCCAAGCAGGTTGAAACCAAGTACGCAAAGAAACAGCGCGGAGCCCGGCACAATGCCCAGCCAAGGCGCTTGTGCCATGAAGCCACGCCCTGTGTTGATCATGTTTCCCCAAGACGGTTCCGGCGGTTGCGCGCCAAGACCGAGAAAGCTGAGCGCCGATTCGAGCAGAATTGCATATGCGAATGCAACCGCGGCCTCGACGAGGGACGGCGCGAGGATGTTCGGCAGCACCTCCCGGAACATGATCCTTGCATCGCTCATGCCTATCGCGCGTGCAGCTTCGACATACTGTTGGCGCAGGACGTCCATGGTCGAGGCACGCGCCAGCCTCGCAAAGCCCGGGATGAAGATGATACCGATCGCAATCATCGCGTTGAGAATGCTTGTCCCGAGGCTGGCCATCAGCACCACCGCGAGCAATATCGCAGGAAAGGAAAACAGCAACTCCATGAGGCGCATCAGCACGGCATCAACGATCCCGCCAAAATAGGCGGCCAACAGCCCAATCAACGTGCCCCCGACAGAGCCGACGGACACCGCAACCAAGGCCACTTCAACGGAAATGCGCGCCGCGTGGATGGTGCGCGAGAGGACGTCCCGCCCAACTTCGTCGGTTCCCAACCAATGCGTCAATGACGGCGCCTGAAGCATCTTCGCCACGTCGAGATCGTATGGTGAATAAGGTGCAATCCACGGGGCTGCCGACGCAGCGAGCAGCATCAGGCCGACGAGCAAAGTACCGATTGTAAACGCGCCATGACGCCGCCACGACCAGTCCATCGCGAGTGGTGGCGAAGTCACGCGGCACCTGACTTGTGGCGCACCTGCCGGGGATCGAGGAGGCTCGCGAGGATGTCGACGATCATGTTTGCAGCCAGGACCGCTACAGTTACCACAAGAGTTGCGCCGATGAGCACGGGATAATCACGATTGATAATGCCAACGAGCACCAACGACCCGATGCCCGGAAGACGAAAAATATCCTCGATAATGACGACACCGCCGAAGAGAAATCCGAACTCAACTGCACCAACCGTCAGGTAGGGAATAGCCGCATTGCGGAGCGCGTGCCTGCGGATGACGACACCGGCCGGCGCACCCTTGGCACGTGCGGTTCGAATGTAATCGGAAGAGAGCACCTCAATCATCGAGGCGCGCATAATACGCAACAGCAGCGATGAAGAAACAACTCCCAAGGAGATAGCCGGCAGTATCATTCGCAAAAGGTTTTTCAGCGGATCGTCGAAGAATGGTATGTATCCCCCTGCGGGAAGCCATTTCAGCTTCAATGCGAAAACCAGAACCAGAAGCGTCGCCAGCCAGAAATTCGGTATGGCACCGAACACCGTAGCGAGACTGGTAATGAAGGTGTCCGCCGCCCGCGTATGCCTGTAGGCAGCGACCGCCCCGAGAGGCACCGCGATCAGATTGGCGATCAAGAAGGCGAGCACCGCGAGCTCGAGCGTGACCGGTAGGCGTTTGAGAATTTCAGGACCAACGTCAACGCGGTTCTGAAACGATTTGCCAAAATCGCCTCGAACGGCCTTTGTAAACCAATCGGCATATTGAATATACAATGGCCGGTCGAGGCCATTAAGCGCCTCGAAGCGCATGATCGCCTGCGGAGTGGCATCCACACCCAGGGCGGAACGGGCTGCCGAACCCGGTACAACGTTAATGGCAATGAACAGGATCATCGACGCGGCAATCAGTGTCGGGACAAACAGAGCCAGGCGGGTGGCGATCAGTCGAAGCATCCCTCAAACACCCAATGCCACGGGGAGGCCATGCCTCCCCGGGTTCAGTCTGTAAATTCTGGTCGAGCCACTAGAGACTCCACCCTTCATACCTCAGGCCTCGAACCAGGAGTCCTTGAGGGTTTTCAAGAAGCCGGTGCGCAACGGCGTGAATCCCTGCAGCTTGTTACTATGCGCAATCAGTATGTAGGCATTGACGAGCGGAACGATACCCATCTCCCGCGTCGAAAGTTCCTGCATCTCCTTGTACGATGCCTTACGGTCCTCCTGAGTGGCGCCCGCCTTCGCTTCCTCGAGCAAAGCGTCCATCTCCTTGCTGCAGCTTTTCTGGACGTTGATGGCCATGCCACACTTGTAGTTGTTAGTGACAAAGTCGTCTGGATCGGCCAACGGGCTCACCCAGTACATCGTCGTGATATCGAACTTGCTCGGCCCCCAGACCTCGTCCCAGTAGCGGGGGATTTCCATGGTGCCGATGCTGGCCTTGATGCCGACGGCGGCGAGGTTCGCCTGAATGATAGGCGCCATCGCCATCATGGCCGGAAACGAAGACGCCATGGTCATCGTGGTCTCGAATCCATCCGGAAAGCCAGCTTCTGCGAGGAGTTTTTTCGCACCCTCGATATCGGCCCCCTCCTTGAAGAATTTGATATCCGCGAAGCCCCAATTCCACTTCGGGACGACGCCGCCGAGGATCGGCGCCGCCTGACCGAAGAAGGCGCCGGCCACCAACGCGCCGCGGTCGAGGGCCAGCCCGATGGCCTGCCGGACCCTCGGATTGTCCAGCGGCTTGTGCTCGTTGTTGGGAAGCAGCCAGTAATAGCGCGACCCCTCGACCGCTTGGGTTGCCAAATCGCCATTTGTGGTCACCGCCGCCCAATCCTTCGGCGGAATCTCGTTCGAAAAGTTGACTTCGCTTGACATGACTGCGTCGGTCAGGGCTGTGACGTCGGAGATGATGCGAAATTCCATGGCATCGAAATATGGCTTGCCGGCCTGGAAATAGTTCGGGTTGCGCTCGAACTTGATCGCCGACCGCGGCTCATAGGAAACAAACTTGAACGGTCCGGAGCCCACGGGCTTCTCATTGAGATCGTGGCCGGACTCGACAAGTTTCTTCGGCACGATCGAGCTTCCTGGAAAGGCCATGTAGGTGAGGAAAGGACCAGTGCGCTTTGTCAGCTTGAACTTCACCGTCAGTTTGTCCACCACATCGACGCTCTCGATGGTCTCGACCTGCGAACCATAAGAGTATCCGGAGTCCTTGGCCCGCAACCGGTCAAATGAGAACTTCACGTCTTCCGCCGTCAGTTCGTCACCATTATGGAAGGTAATGCCCGAGCGAAGTTTAAAGGTGTATTCGAGTCCATCAGGCGACATTTCGAAGCTTTCGGCCAATTCTGGATACGGATTCGCATCTGGATCTAGAGCCATGAGGGTCGAATAGATCTGTTCGATCACGACATGCGACATTCCACTTGGCCCGCGCACTGGGTCAAACCCTGCCGGATCAGCCGAAAAAGCTGCCTTTAGAACACCCCCCTGCTGAGGTTCGGCCGCCGAAGCCCGAGTGAAAACGCTGCCCGCCAGGACGATGTCCAAGGCCGCCAACCCGACAGAACCAGCCAGCAGATTCCGTCTGGAAATCCTATAACTTAACCTGGAATTCGACATGGCAACTCCCTCCCTCTGTGCTCTTGGCCCTAGTGACCGCGCGGGAACATTAGTACCTGGAAGGCGATGACGCCAGACTGCGGCATCGGTTGGCTGAAACGTCCGGGTACGGCGACTTCATGCAAGTCCCGATCCTGACTGAAGAGTGCTCCCATCGGTGGACCACGGGCCAGTCCGAAGTCATTTGACAATAGCAGATAACATCAGTCATCCTCTTTTTGGCAGATGATCCATCAGCATCTAAAGTTGCCGAGAAAATGCGCCCAGGGGCCCTAAAAACATCGCGTGGAAATCTTCGGTTTGAAGGGGCGCTGATGGATGCAGCTCCCGCGATATGGGTGTGGGAGGTTTCCACCAATTTGTTTTTGATCTCAAATCGTGTGCGCGAAATATATGGCTTCGCAAATGATCAGCGTGTGGATCTTGAAATCTTTTGTGGAGCAACCGAACCGCATGACCGTTCTTGGCTAAAAATCTTTGAACCCGATGCAGTCAATACGGCTTCATTGCCGAGCAAGACCGTGCGCTACCAAATTCAGCGTGCCGACAGCGGCGAGATAAGATGGATTGAGGCGCGGATCGCCCGGGAACAAGATAGAGATGGGTTGCGCGAAGTTCAGATTTACACAGGCAATATAGAGGACATCACCGAGCGGGTTCAAGCAGACCACGCTCTCATTGAGAGTGAAGAACGGCTAAGACTCGCTGTGGAAGCGGGCAAAATGGCGATCTGGGAAGTCGATCTTGAAACAGGGAGTGTCACGAACACACCAGAACTCAATATTCTGTTCGGCTTTCCAGCGGATGCCAAGCCCACTTTCGACGAACTTCGCTCCAGATATGCACCCGGCGAGCGGGAAAGATTGGCTAAGGAAGGTGCGACATGGGAGGAAGTTCGCGCCCGGTTTGCACGGGGGGAGTATCTAGCCCGTAAAGATCCACTTGCTGTAAGTGCCACTGACAGGACCCAAGTACAAGCTGAAGTGTCGATCATTGTTCCACCAAATAGCGTGAAACGACTCTTGTACCGCGCACAGTACGCCTACTCGCTAGACGGTCGGCCGCGAATTACAGGCTTTCTCATTGATATAACAGAAAAGAAGCTCGCCGAGGAGCGGCTCGAAATTCTGGCGCGGGAGCTTCACCATCGCGTCAAGAATTCGCTCGCTGTGGTACAAGCAATTGCATCCCAAACATTTCGGGCGCAGGCGGACACTGAAAGCGGGATGCAGAGTTTCCTGGGGCGACTTCGCGCGCTGTCGATGGCGACGGACATGGTGCTTAATGGCGGAGCAAGCGATGCGGACCTAGTGGATATTGTCGAAAGCATAACCAGTCCCTATCGAACCTCCGGCGCGGATCCGTTCATTATTAGAGGCTCGACAGTGCGAATAAGCGGTAAAATCGCGACTGCAATCAGTATGATACTACATGAGTTATGCACCAACGCGCTAAAATACGGATCACTCTCACAATCAACAGGGCAGATCAACTTGGAATGGGAACAAACTGACGGCGGACAGATTGCATTGGATTGGCAGGAACGGGGCGGTCCGGAGGTCGTGAAGCCAACGCGTAAAGGGTACGGTACCAAACTGATCGAGACGCTCGTCTCCAACGAACTTCGCGGTACTGTAGACTGGGGTTTTGACTCAACTGGTTTGAGATGTCGAATGGTCACCTGTGTTTCAACCCTCTAAGGATGTCACAAGATGATATTCGCGGTCCGTCGTCAGATTATTTGAATCTTCGTGCGGCGATTAGATCGTGGGCCTTGAGAAGCCGGTAAACCGAAGCTTTGCAGACAAGATACTTCTCCGTATCGAGCGCCTGCTCGGCGAGAACCAGCGATAGGCCAGATTGA
>JANMQB010000079.1:0-1514 GCA_031370155.1 Hyphomicrobiales bacterium
GGCCGACAAGGCCGTGGCGCACTGCCGCGCCGGCCACGGCCCCTATATTCTCGAAATGATGACCTACCGCTATCGCGGTCATTCGTTGTCGGACCCCGCCAAATATCGCGCCAAGGAGGAGGTGCAGAAGATGCGCGAGGAGCACGATCCCATCGAGCAGGTGAACGCGCGCATCATCAAGGCTGGCATGGCCAGCGAGGACGAACTCAAGAAGATCGACGCCGACATCCGCGCCATCGTCACCGCGGCGGCCGAATTCGCCCAGAGCGATCCCGAGCCGGATGCTTCGGAGCTCTACGCCGACATTTATTTGAATGCGTGACGGCCATGCCCAACATCCTCATGCCCGCCCTGTCGCCCACCATGGAAGAGGGCAAGCTCGCCAAGTGGCTGAAGAATGTCGGTGACAATGTGAAGTCCGGCGACGTCATCGCCGAGATTGAGACCGACAAGGCGACCATGGAAGTTGAAGCCGTCGACGAAGGCCCGCTCACCGCCATTCTGGTTCCGGCCGGCACCGAGAATGTCAAGGTCAATACGCCGATCGCGGTGATAGGTCAGGCCGATGTTGCACCGGCTCCGAAAGCTGGAGCAAAGCCCGCCGCAGGCCCGGCTGCTGCACCAACCGCCGCGCCTGTCGTTGTGAGCGCGCCCGCCGCCGCCGATCCCGAAATCCCTGAAGGCACCGAGATGGTGACCATGACGGTACGCGAGGCGATCCGCTCCGCCATGTCGGAGGAGATGCGCCGCGACAAGGACGTGTTCCTGATCGGCGAGGAGGTGGGCCAGTACCAGGGCGCCTACAAGATATCGCAAGGAATGCTCGACGAATTCGGCTCCGCGCGGGTCATCGACACGCCGATCACCGAGCACGGCTTCACCGGCATTGCCATTGGCGCGGCCTTTGCCGGCCTCCGCCCAATCGTCGAGTTCATGACCTTCAACTTCGCCATGCAGGCGATGGACCAGATCGTCAATTCGGCGGCCAAGACGCTCTACATGTCGGGCGGCCAGATGGGCTGTCCCATTGTGTTCCGCGGGCCCAATGGCGCGGCGGCGCGCGTTGGTGCCCAGCATTCGCACGATTATGCCGCCTGGTATGGCCAGATTCCCGGTCTCAAGGTGGTCGCGCCCTATTCGGCGGCGGACGCCAAAGGCCTGTTGAAGGCGGCGATCCGCGATTCCAATCCGGTGATTTTTCTCGAAAACGAAATCCTCTACGGCAAGAGCTTCGAAGTGCCGAAGCTCGACGACTGGGTGGTGCCGATCGGCAAGGCGAAGGTGGTGCGGGCGGGCCATCATGTCACCATCGTGTCTTTCAGTATTGGCATGACCTATGCGCTCGCCGCCGCCGACAAGCTTGCTGCCGAGGGCATCGAGGCGGAGGTGATCGATCTCCGCACCATCCGCCCCATGGATATCGCAGCGATCATCGAGAGTGTGAAGAAGACCAATCGCTGTGTGGTCGTCGAGGAGGGCTATCCGCAATTCTCGGTCACCTCCGAAATCGCCGC
>JANMQB010000163.1:0-4632 GCA_031370155.1 Hyphomicrobiales bacterium
CTGCGCGGTTGAAGGGCGACCTGGGTTTGAAGGGCCCAAGCAGTTCCAGGCGTGCCGCCAGAGTGGCGATCTCGCGGCGTAGCATGGCGCCGCCGAGTCTGCCGGCCCAGACGCTGGCGATCCTCTGGCGCGGCACGCGGCCCCGGAGGAACGGATCGCGCTCGCCTGCCAGCCGGTCCACGGTCCATGTATTGCCGAACCTGTTGTAGCAACTATTCTCGCCACAGCCGGCGATGACCACCCCATCCGCCAGATTCCGGCTGATGACATAGTCGATGAAGGACGGCGGCAATTGTCCGGTGCAGTTCAGCGAAACGACGCCGACGCCGGCCGAACGGCAGGCCACCGCGATACCGGCGTTGATGCAGCCGAAGAGCATGATGCGGGCGGGGCCGGCGATGCGGGCGCCTTCCGCATCCACGCCGGCGCGGATCGCGGCGATGGAGCGGTCCGGCAGGTCGATGCCGGGCACGAGGTCGGAGAGGCGGCGGAACGGCGTCGATGTCGGGCAGGCGCCCGCGCAGATCCCGCAAGCGACGCAGAGATCGGGGTCGACCACGGCTTCGCCCTCGAAGGGCCGGCCGTCGCTTCGCATCTGCATTGTGATGGCGCTGTAAGGGCAATCGTTCATGCAACGGGTGCAGCCGTTGCAATTGGCGAGATCGACGACGGCCGGCTACTGCCGCTTCATGGGCGGAAGCCAGGGAATGGCCCCCCTGATGATCAGCAGGGTCACTGCCGTGGTCCACGTCACCCGGCCGGGAAGAGTTTCAAGCAGGGGATAAGCGCCGAGATAGAACCAGTCGAGGCCAACGGCCCCGGGAACCTGGGCGAGGTTTGCCGCACCCTGGCTCATGGCCGGATGCACCGCCGACAGGACCAGCAGCGACAGCCCGGTTCCGATGGCCAGTCCCATGGGCGGATTGATCCGTGGCTTGGTCACGCGTTGCAGATGCAGCCACAAGCCAATGAGGGCGATCAGCGGCACCGCGATGTGCATGAAGATCATCAGCGTGAAGAAGCGACTCTCCAGCGTATCGGGCGAGAGGAAATTGCGCGCGATCGGCTGTCCAAAGAAGGGCAGGTGGTCCAGCCATTCGGTCGAGACGATCGCCACATATTGGGCGAGCTTGTCCCAGACCAGCCAGTAGCCGCTAATCCCGGCGACGTAGATGAACAGCAGCACGGAAATGCCGGTCGCCCAGCTGAACCAGCGCACGCCGCGATAACGGTCGAGCGAGAATTCACGCAGCATGTGAAGCAGAATGACGGCGACAAGTCCATCGGAGGCATAACGGTGCAGGCTGCGCATGAGACCCGCCGCGTACCACTGTTCATTGCTCATGTATTCGACCGAGACGAAAGCCTGGGTCACGCCGGTATCGAAGAAGATATAGACGTAAATGCCGCTGACGGTGACAATCCAGTAGAAGAAGAATCCAAGCGCTCCGAGATTGAGCAGGGGATTCCAGTTCGCCGGGAATGCCAACGCGAGCAGTCGTTCACCGGCGTCGAAGCAGGTGCGAACGGGCCGCCTCACGAAGCCCATGCGCTCAGGCTCCCCCACTTCGCAGCGATTTCCGTGTCTCGCGGATGAGGAAGACGAGTATCCCGAGGAGACATCCAGCGCCGATGAAGATCGTGACGAGAAGCGAATAATTGAAATAATAGCGGCCGGTATTGGGATTATAGACCGTGCAAAAGAGTCTCACCCGGTCGCCGAGGCCCGCCAGCGAAAAAATCGAACGCTCGCCGCCGAATACCAATTGCTTCAGCGGCTCGACGATGGCCGGGGGCTCAAAGGTGCTGCCGTAGACCTGCTGGTAGATCGTACCGGTCTTGTCGAGGACGGTTACCTGGGCCATGTGGTCGAAACCGCCGGCGGAAGAAAAAAAGCTGAAGCCCACAGCCGTGCTGAGACGGTCCATGGATTCCTTGTCGGAGCCGACGAAATACCAGTTGTCGCCGCCGGCATTGTGGGCGCGGGCGAAGGAGCGCATGCGCTCCGGCGTGTCGTTGCGGGTGTCGAAGCCGATGGTGAGGACATTGAAACTGCCCGTGCCGAGGGTGTCTTCCGCCGTCTCGACGGCGGGCGCGAGGCTCTCGATGAGGGTGGGGCACACGTCGGCACAGCTGGTGTAGATCAGCGTGACGAGCAATGGTTTGCCGCGCAGATCGGCGAGGGCGATCTTGTTTCCGGCGGCGTCGTGAAAAGCAAGATCGGGAACCCGGCTGCCGATAGCGCCTTGCGAGACCTGCAGGGCCGCGTCGGTGCGCGCATCGGCCATCGCCGGAGACGACAGCCCGGCGGCGAGGCACGCGGCGGCAATGGCGAGGCGCCACATCAGAAGGACCCGATGATGCGATCCGCAATCGTTCCTGACAGCAGCAAGACGAGTTGCAGGAGCGAGGCCAGGAAATTCTGGATCGCCCGCTTGCGCGACGGCGCCTGCACGAGCCTGATGCTGGTCCAGACGAAAAGAGCGCCACCCGTCGCGGCGCCGGCCAGATAGATGGGACCCATGGACCAAAAGGCCGGCAGCAGCGACAGGGCGACCAGCACGGCGGTGTGGGCGAAAATGACCTTGGCGGTCAGCGCGTCGCCGGACACGACCGGCAACATGGGAACGCCGGCCGAAGCATAATCGTCGTGGGCGGCGATCGCCAGACTCCAGAAATGCGGCGGCGTCCACAGGAACAGCACGAGGGAGAGGATGATCGGCTCCGCCTGCCAGCCGGGATGGACGGCGGCGGCACCGGCCAGCACCGCGAAGCTGCCGGCCAGTCCACCGACGACGATGTTGGTCCAGCTCCGGCGTTTCAGCCACACGGTGTAGACGATACCATAGACGAAGGCGCCCATGAAGGTGTGGAAGGCGGCCCACCAATTGGCCGACCATGCGGCCATGATGACCGCGACGGCGAGGAGCCCGAGGATCGCCGCGAGCCAGGAACCGCCCGCCCGGAAGCGCCCCGACGCGAAGGGCCGCGAGGCGGTGCGCTTCATCCGGCGGTCGAGATCGGCCTCGGCCCACTGGTTGAAGGCGCCCGCACTTGCGGAGGCGAGAAAGACGGCGACAGCAAGGATGCCCACCCGCCAGAGGTCCGGCATGAGGCCAGGGGTAATCGCCGCACCGCCCACCGCGCTCATCATGATGGCGGCGCCGATCCTTAGCTTGAAGATCGACAACACGTCCTTGACGAGCGGAACGGCGGCGGCTGTCGTCATCGCCTCAATTCCTTACTGCATCGGCCAGAGTTCGGACAGATATTTCCAGTTCACGAAGTAGTAGAGAATGAAGGTCGTAAAGAAGACACCGACCAGCACATAGGTTCCCGGAAGATGCCAGGTACCCGCGTCGCCGTACTTGGCCACCGCATCGCGCACCACCTTCTTCGGCATCGGTCCAAGCGCCGCCACGGCATTGCTTGCATCCACCTTCTTGCCGAATAGGATGCTGGCCACGACGATGACGACATAGAGGGCGCCGCCGGTTGCCGCGAGAATGGCCGCCATGCCGTTCAAACCCATCATTAGCGATGCGATGGGAGGATAGCCATAGGGAAGCGTAACATCCGTCGCCAGACCAGCGATGTCCCAGTGCCGGCGCGCCACGCCGAGAGTGCCGGCGCCCATCATGAAGAGCGAGATGCCGGCTGCTCCGATGCCGAAGAGATAGGGCTGGATCCTCGCCAGTTTCGGCCAGACGATTTCACGCTGGAAGATGAGCGGCACGACGAGATAGGTGACCGCCATGAAGGCGAGCGTCGTTCCCGCGACCACTGTGGCGTGGAAATGTCCCGGCACATAGAGCGTGTTGTGCATCATGATGTTGAGCTGTTCGGTGCCGAGCACGACGCCCGAAATGCCGCCGAGGAAGCCGAACATCACCAGCGACAGGAACATGCCGGCGAAGGCCGGATTGCCCCAGGGCGCCTTGCGCAGCCATTCGAACACGCCGTGGGTGAAGCCGCTTTTGCGCTGCGCCGCTTCGATCGATCCGGGCACGGTCATGCCGTGGATCAAGCTGCCCAGCACCGCGAGATACATCATGTAGGACGTATTGACGATCTTCCATTCCGAGCTGAGACCCGGTTCGACCAGCAGATGGTGTGCCGAGGCAAGCTGAAGGAAGAGGATGTAGAGCAGGAAGGCGGTGCGGCTGACCTTTTCGGAGAGCGGCTTGGCGCCCACGGTCACCGCCGCGATCAGATACCAGATCGCCACCATGGCCGAGACGTTGATTTGCTGCGAGGAGTGGCCCATGGCCCACCAGACGAGCTTGTACATCAGCGAGTCGATGTGGCTGATATAGCCGACCGACCAGAGGAAAGTCGGAATCAGGATAATGGCGCCCGAGGCGATGGTGAAAATCGCGATGATGCAGGCCGTCAGCGCGCCGAAGGTGACGAGGGGGATCGAGCCTTCATAGGTCTTTTCCTCCTTGGCGATCACCAGCGTGCCGAAGAAGATGAAGCAGCCGATGAGGGCGCCGACCGCGAATAAGATTAGCCCGAGATAGAAATGCGGCTGGGCCTGCAACGGCACGTAGGAGGTGAACATCACGCTCGAATCGCCCTGCAGCACCGCGACATTGGTCATCAGGCCGCCGGCGACCATCAGGGCGAAGC
>JANMQB010000170.1:0-14972 GCA_031370155.1 Hyphomicrobiales bacterium
GACCGCCCATCCCCTGGGCCGCGTGGCCCGGCCGGAGGAAATCGCAACGGCAATCCTGTTTCTTGCCGGGCCCGGCGCCACCTTCTTCACCGGCCATTGCATGGGCGCCAATGGCGGTGCCGCGATGAATTGAAGGCGCCGGACGCCCGAACGTCACGCCGCCGGATTGACGACCTTGGTTCCTTCCGCCGCAAGCCGCGAAATGATGTCGAGCTTGATCCGCCCGGCTTCGTCGATATTCACGTTCCAGGCCGAGATGCTGTGCTTGAATCCCTCATAGCCGCCTGCCTTGAGCCAGGCACAGAGCGCCTCGTGCTCGGGCTTTGAAATTTCCTTGGGCCGCTTCGTCGCCAGCCTGTAGACGTCGGTCAGCGATGCGCCCTTCCAGATATGCACGAAGACGGTGCCATTGCGCTCGATGAGTCCCACCGACATTTCGCCCCACAGCCCCGCGGCCTTCTGTGCCTCCTCATGGGCAAGGCGCTGATTCCTCAGCGCATCGTTGCGGCCATGGTGATCGTTGGGTCCGTATCTATGGTCGGGCCTTCGGCTGACGGCTGATTTGGGCGGGCTCATTCTGATTCCTTTCTGGTTCGGCCAATTGGCTTTCGGTGACGATGCGGTCGAAAGCTTCCGAGCCGTGCTTGATTCGGTAGCAAAGTTCACGGCCCTCGTTGGGCATGACGCGAACCACGGTATAAAGTCCATCGGCCCGGCCCTTCGGCAGGCGCAGATCCTTCAACAGATGCAGGGATTGCCCTGCCGAAAACCGCGCCGCCGCCATTATGCCTCTCGCTGATGCAGGCGGGAGGATTGAATTCCCGGTCGCCGGCGCCTGACTGAAAAATGCCGCTGATCGTCCCTTATGCGCCTTTATGGCGCAAATAGCGAACTCTTTGCGCTTCCGCTTGGTTTTTGCCGCCGGAACTGATAGATGAGCTTCGCGAAGTTTCGGTTCATTCATGGTTGGTGCTGCAGCGGTCGAGGTGGCCGCCGCCGGCCGGTGAGATTTCCCAGAACATCGATTTTCCGGAAAGCCCGCGATTTTCCGTCCCTACTCATGATTGCCCACAGCCAAATCGGAGCGCAAGAAATGGCATTTCCACCGAACTACAATCAGGACCGCAATCAGCGGGCCCGCGCCAAGGCCCGCAAGGCACTCGAAAAGCAGTTAAAACGGGAAGAAAAGTCGGCCCAGCGCAAACAGGATCGCCCGGAGCCGGCCAACGAGTCTGCTTCGCCGGTCGAGGAAAAGGAGCAGACCTGATGGCCAAGATGAAATCCCGCCTGGACGATAGTTTCGTCCTGTTCGATGTTGTCTACGAGGACGGCACCAGGAGTTCCCGCCGGCGCATTGCCTTGGCCGATCTGTCGCAACTTGACCGGGACGCGGATGCCAAGACGGTGATCATGACCCAGGATCGCAAGATCGCGAAGATGTCGGGCCATGATCGGGGACCTATCCGGTCGATTACCCGCTCATCGGCGTAAGCGCCACTCGCCGAGCCGGTCGTGTCACCCCGCCGGCTGCGGCGGCGTATTCATCCTTCGCCCAAGTTCCCGGAACGAAACAAGCCGCTTGGCATGCTCATCCCAAAGGGTCAGACGAACGCATTTGAGGCTTTCCCAAAACGTCAGCCGGCCGATCTGCGTCAGTTCCGGATGGTCCTTCAGAACTTGAGGAAGCCTGTGGAAGGGAATGCGGCTGGAAAGATGATGCAGGTGGTGGATGCCGATATTTCCGGTGATCCACATCAACGGACGCGGCAGATCGTAATAGGAACTGCCGTGAAGCGCGGCGGTTTCATGAGACCAGTCCGGGTTCCGTTCCCAATGGGTCCGTTCGAACTGGTGCTGGACATAGAACAGCCAGACTCCCACCGATGCTCCAACCATGACGATTGGCAGCTGAATCGAGAGAAATGCCGCCAGACCGACCATGTAGATCAACAGCCCACAGACGGCCGCGATTGCGAGATCGGTTGCAATTGTGCTCAGCCAGGGCATGCGGCCGTCCGCCATGGCGCCGAATGGCAGTCGGTGCCGCAAGATGAAAAGGTAGGAAGGGCCAAGCCCGAACATGACAAGCGGATGGCGATAGAGTCTGTATCGGAGGCGGCCCATCCTCGTCAGAGCGAGATACTCGCCGATGGTCAGTGTGTCGATATCGCCAAACCCGCGACGGTCGAGATTGCCCGAGCCGGCATGATGCAAGGCATGCGAATGGCGCCAATAATCATAGGGCGTGAGTGTGAGAACTCCAAACACCCGCCCCACCCAATCATTGGCTTTGCGCGACGTGAAAAAGGCGCTGTGTCCACAGTCGTGCTGGATCATGAACAGGCGCACCATCAGGCCGGCTGTGGGTATGGCGGCGAGCAACGTCAACACGAAACTCACCTGCCACAGGGCCCACATCGCAAGCCACAAGCCGGCAAAGGGGAGTGCCGTGACAACAATCTCGAATATGGCCCGCCGGTTGTCTGGAAGTCTGTAGGGTGCTAGCCGCGTATTCCATGCCTGAGAGACGCCGGTCAAATTGAACTACCTTTCGCTTTCTGCCGCCCCAGGCTTTCCGCCGCGCGACAAGAGCCCCATATCACAAATGTGTGGGGAACCATGAGCACTTTTGGCCACTACCGGAAGTTCTTGTAATCCGGCGCCGGAAGGCCTATATGGACGCCATCGAGTTTCGGTCGATTGGCTCGGCTCCGCACTTTCTAAATCAAGGTGCATCTGCCCTACCCCTCATATCCAGAACATCGATAGGTTGCGGCGCGCACCAAGCGCGTTTGTACCCATCACGCACTTGCACCTTGAAAGGAATAAGCATGCAAACAGGTATCGTAAAGTGGTTTAATTCGCAGAAGGGCTTCGGTTTCATTCAGCCGAACGCCGGCGGACCCGATGTTTTCGTTCACATCAGCGCGGTCGAACGCGCCGGTCTGAGCGGTCTCAATGAAGGCCAGAAGGTTTCCTACGAGGTCGTCGCCGACAAGCGCACCGGCAAATCGTCGGCGGACCGCCTGCAGGTCACGAACTAACTTCAAGCGATCTCGTCCAGGCCTGTCGACCGCGGATGTACCGGCGGCGGGTTCGGGCAGGAACGGTATCGGCGCTCCTTGACGCTTGCCGTCAGGTGGCCAGCGCCGGTCCGATGGGGCCGGATTCTTCGCAAGAAGAATGCGGCTCTACATTTTTTTAACCATAGAGCGGCGCGAACCGCGCCGTCTCTCTAATGCTCGCAAAGGAGCACTTCGATGGCGGCCAAGTCCAATCTCTTCATGTTCCGGTCAAGCAAGTCCGACTTGCTGCACGGTTTTGCAACCGATCCGGCCGGCGATCGCCTGCCGGCGAAGTTTGCGCCGTGGACGGGCATTGGGGTGGTCCGGCCCGATCAGGTTCCGCCGCACGGGCTGCGCCGTGACGCCATTGAGTCGGGCATCGCCGAGAATGGTTATCAGCTGTGGCGGAAGAAGAAGTCCGCAAGTTTATGATTGCCGTCAACAATTGAGCACCGGATAGGTCAACCGCATGCAGGTTTTCGTCAGAGACAACAACGTCGACCAGGCCCTCAAGATTCTGAAGAAGAAAATGCAGCGCGAGGGCGTGTTTCGCGAGATGAAGCAGCGCGGAGCCTATGAAAAGCCGTCGGAGCGCCGGGTTCGCGAGAAGGCCGAAGCGATCCGCCGCGCCAAGAAACTCGCCCGCAAGAAAGCCCAGCGCGAGGGCCTCATTCCCATGCCCAAAATAAAGCCCCGGCTGCCGCCGCGTCCCGATATCTTCCGCTCGGATCGGCCCCTGACAAGCCGGCCTTCCGCGCCGCCCGCCATTCCAGTCACCGCCAAATAATCCGAAACACCGGCGGCCACCGCGGCCGCCGCGTGCTAAGCCGCGATCTGCGTCGCGGTCCGGGAAAGCCTCGCCGCGATCGAAGCGACATGCTTGCCCTGGTAGCGGGTGGCGTCGAGTTCGACTTTGCTGGGCTGGCGGCTGCCATCGGGGCCGGTGATGGTTGACGCGCCATAGGGCGAGCCGCCCTTCACTTCGTCGACTCCCGTTTGGCCCTGGAAGGCGTAGGGAAGTCCCACGGCCACCATGCCGTGGTGCATGAGCACCGGCAGGAATGTGAGGATGGTCGATTCCTGGCCTCCGTGCTGGGTGGCGGACGATGTCATCACCGAGCCGGCCTTTCCGGCGAGAGCGCCCTTCATCCACAGGGCGCCCGTCTGGTCGATGAAATTCTTCATCTGCGCCGTCATGTTGCCGAAGCGCGTGCCGGTGGCGAAGATGATGGCATCGTAATCGGCGAGTTCTTCCGGCTTGGCGACGGGCGCCTTCTGGTCGAGCTTGTAATGCATCGACTTGGCGACGTCTTCCGGCACCAGCTCCGGCACCCGCTTGACGTCGGCCGAGGCACCCGCCGATCTGGCGCCTTCGGCCGCCGCATAGGCCATCTGCTCCATGTGACCCCAGGCGGAATAATACAGTACCAGAACCTTTGTCATTGTCTTTGTGTCCTTCATTTGACTTGCTTGATGAGATCTTCGAGATCGAGGCGGCGCGTCACCATGGCGAGGCTGCCGTCGGCATTGCGCGGCCACTGGGCTTGCGGTTTGTCCCAATAGAGTTCGATGCCGTTGTGATCGGGATCGTGCAGATACAGGGCTTCCGAGACGCCGTGATCCGAAGCCCCGTCCAGCGGGATTTTCGCGGCGGCGAGCCGCTTCAGCGCATCGGCGAGATCGGCCCGGGTGGGATAGAGAATGGCCATATGGAAAAGCCCCGTGGTGCCCGGCGGCGGCGGCGTGCCGCCCTCGCTTTCCCAGGTGTTGAGGCCGATGTGGTGGTGATAGCCGCCGGCCGAAACGAAGGCGGCCTGGGCGCCATAGCGCTGCTGCAGTTCGAAGCCCAGCACGCCGCAATAGAAGGCCAGCGACCGCTCGATTTCGGAAACCTTGAGATGGACGTGGCCGATGCGGGTGCCAGCCGAAATTGGATTGCCTGTCTGGGCCATGAGCGATCCTATCTGTAACGTATCTTGTTACTATATAGACTGCGGCCTCGGATCATTCAAGAGATTTCTCGGTAAAAAGTTCAATTCGGTGGATGACCGCCGCCCGGCCTTGAGTTTGGCCCCGGGATCGCGGAAATGACGGGTAGCCCAGAGGGAGTCCCGCCATGGCCAAAGCCGATCTGCCGAAGAACCTGACGGTCGTCAATCACCCCCTGGTCTTGCACAAGCTCACTTTGATGCGCGACAAGCACACGCCGTCGGCGGTCTTCCGCCAGCTGTTGCGCGAGATCAGCCTGTTGCTCGCCTATGAGGTGGCCCGCGACCTGCCGATGACGACCCGGACCATCGAGACTCCGCTGGCCGAGATGGAAGCGCCGATCCTCAAGGGCAAGAAGCTGGTCATCGTCTCGATCCTCCGCGCCGGCAACGGGCTGCTCGAGGGCATGCTCGACCTGATGCCCTCGGCGCGGGTCGGCCATATCGGCATCTACCGCGATCCCAAGACGCTGCAGCCGGTCGAATATTACATGAAGGTGCCGGAGGACATCGCCGAGCGGCCGGTGATCGTGGTCGATCCGATGCTGGCCACCGGCAATTCGGTCTCGGCCGCCGTGACCCGCCTCAAGCAGAAGGGCGCCAAGGACATCCGCTTCGTGTGCCTGCTCGCAGCCCCCGAAGGCATCCGCCATTTCGCCGAGCTCCACCCGGATGTGCCGATCTTCACCGCGGCGATAGACAGCCATTTGAACGATCACGGCTATATCGTTCCGGGGCTCGGCGATGCCGGCGACCGCATGTATGGGACGAAGTAGCGCCAGCATCCGCTTAACCCCCCATTAGTCATTACCTAAAAGTTTCACGATTCCGGGAACCATTTGCAAACCATAAGGCCCCTAGTTTCGGCCTCGGTCAGTTTGAGTGGGTTCCGGGACAAGACATGGGTTATCGCGCTGCCGCGGGGGCTGCAATAAGCGAGGCAAGGCCCCTGAGCCTCAGGCAGCCGGACGGCAGCCGCCCAAAGCTCCTGTTGGCCGAGGACTCCGTCGCCATGCGGATCGTCACCTCCGCCATGCTCAAGGCCATGGGCTGCGAGGTCGATGCGGTCGAACATGGCGAGGAAGCCCTCAACTGCGCCAGCGCCAAGAAATTCGACCTGATCGTGCTCGACATCGAAATGCCGGTGATGGACGGCATCACCGCCGCCCGCTCCATCCGCAATCTCGGCGGCGCCCCGGGCCGCACGCCCCTGATGGCGCTTTCGGCCTTCCTGGCCGATACCTCGCAGTCGGTCGCCTGGCGCGAGACCTTCGATGTGGCATTGCCGAAGCCCGCCAACCGCAATGAACTGCATGCGGCGGTCGAAGCCGCCCTGACCCGCAAGCCCGCCGCCCGGCGGGCAGTCCTGTTCGAAACCCACCCCGCCCTGTCGGCATCGGCGATTGCCGGACTCAAATCCGGATTGCCCGCCGGCGTCTGGGCGGAACTGGCCGGTGTCGCCTGCCGCGACATCGCCGATTGCGTCCGCCACATCGCCCGGATTGTCCGCCACAAGGAAGCGGGGCCGCTCGCCTTCTATGCCCACAAGTTGCGCGGCCTTGCCGTCACTTTTGCAGCACCCCAGCTTGCCGCCTTGGCTGGGCGTCTGGACGGGATTTTGGATGCGGAGGAATCCGAGGCCATGGTTGCGGCGATCGATCAGGCGGCGGACGCGGCGATCACGGCTCTGGAAGAGAGTATCTAGGCTCAGGACTCAAGACCGAAAGATGCCTGTTGCTGCGATATGGGTTGCACTGCGCAACGTGCGAGCACTGACATTCGCCGCAGGAGCGAGAAGCTGGCTGGACCGGCTAAGAAACACGACTTTATATTATCGATTGACAAGGCTTGGTTTTATATATAACCAATAAGTTATGGAACTAACAGGTTATACAACTAACCCTCAGAACCTCGACGCGGTCTTTGCTGCGCTCGCCGATCCGACCCGGCGGGCGATCCTGTCGCGGCTGGCGGCTGGCGAGGCATCGGTGAATGAGATTGCAGCGCCCTTTGAGATGAGCCAGCCGGCGGTGTCCAAGCATCTGAGAGTGCTGGAACAGGCGGGGTTGATCGAGCGCGATGTCGACAAACAGCGCAGGCCGGCGCGCCTGAAGGCCGAGCCAATGGCGGCGGCGGTGAGTTGGCTCGAAGAGTTCAAACAATTCTGGTCGTCGAGTTTCGATCAACTAAATGGCCTGTTGCAGGAATTGAAAAAGCGCTGAGACGAAGGGAACCGGGAATGAGTGATTTACCGACTTATGTGCTGGAGCGGGTATTTGATGCGCCGCGTGAACTGGTGTGGAAAACTTGGACCGATCCGAAGCTGCTGCCGCGCTGGTACGGCCCTGGGGCGAAGACCATTGTCCATCGCCTTGATCTGAAACCCGGTGGGCTGTGGCTCGTCGAAATGCAATGGGGCGGCAAGTCCATGTATCAACGGGTTGAGTACACCGAAGTGACGCTGCCCGCGCGGCTGGTCTGGTTGCACTCTTCTTCGGATGCCGCCTGGAATATCGCTGCCTCACCCATGATGGCGGACTGGCCGCGGGTACTGCTGACGACGGTGACATTTGAGGAAGATGGCCGCAAGACCAAGCTGCGTCTGACCTGGGTGCCACACGAGGCGAGCAAGGCTGAAATCGCCTGTTTCGCCGGAGCGATTGCCGGCCTGAACAAGAGCTGGGGCGCCGGCATGGATCTGCTCGCGAAGCTGCTGGCCGAATTGCAGGCTTGAGCTGATTGCCGTGAGGTTACGGTGAATCCTGAATGCGATTGGACCTGGGGCGGTTTGCGGAATTTTCCCTTCCAATCGATGCACACTAGGATTTCGTTGGATCGGTTCCCTGCGCAAGCGCCGAGAGCAGCCTGTCGCGGTCCCGTTCATAGCTACGAACAAAAGACTTCGGCGCACCAGTCTTGGGATCATGCGTGGCCCCCCAATAGGCCATTTCGACGAGGACCGGCAGCAGGGCACGGCAAGCAACTGTCGGAACATAATGAATCTGCCGGGCGTCCGCCTTGACCGCTTGCTGCTGGATAAGGCCGGACTGCTCAAGTCTGACCAGCCTTTCGCTGAGAATATTGCTGGCAATACGCTCATCCGACGCCTGAAAGTCTTTGAAGCTCTTTTTCCCCATCAAGAGGAGGTCGCGCAGGATCAGCAACGTCCACTTGTCGCCAAAAATCTCCAGCCCAAAATTGATCGGGCAATGAGAACGCGGCGGATTGGGTGTCTTGACCATCTCCTACACATATGCGTTTCCTCTTGCATTTCGCAAGCTAACTTTGTATTACTTGCAAAAAGCAAGTAAAAGAGAATGCGATGTCGAAGAATTTCTGGTTTGCGGTGGCCGCCTATGTGTTGCCGACATTTCCTTTGGGCTATTCTTGGCACCTTTCCACCTTCAAGGCCGAATACGATGCACTAAATATGTACCGCCCGGACGTGATCATTCCTCTGGGTCTTGCGTCGATGATTGTGCAGGGCATCGCATTCGCCTACCTGTATCCCAGGCTCTTCAGCACGGCCCGAGCCGACTGGCTCGCAAGTGCTGTGAAGTTTTTTGCGATCTTTGGCGCTCTGGCGTGGTCTTTCCTCGTCCTTCCCGTGGCCGCCAAATACAACATGACATCGGTGCCAAAATTCTTGACGCTGGAAACGGCATTCACGGCGATACAATATGCGATTGCCGCGCCCTTGATTGCGCTTGCTTGGCGGGATGCAAGATCATGACTGGTCGCATTGCGGGTGGCTGCCTATGTGGCGCCATTCGATATCAGGTAGTTGCCGAACCGGCCTTCGCCATTCACTGCTATTGCAGTCAGTGCCAGAAGATTACCGGCACGGGCCATGCTTCGCAATTCGCCGTCGCGGCTAACCAGGTTGTGATCAGTGGAAGTCCTGCCGAATATCGTCTGAAGGCGGACAGTGGCAACACTGTCACCAGCTGCTTCTGCCCCACGTGCGGCAGCCCAATCTACAAGAAGGGCAGCGGTCACCCACAGTTCGTCTTCTTCCATGCCGCGACCCTGGATAATCCTGAGCAATTCAAGCGGCAGCGATCCGTGTGGACGGCCACGCGAAGGTCGTGGGACGTCCTTGATCCGTCACTTCCTTCGGATTGATCGCGGCGCACATTTATCGAATGGCCGAACTTCTTCGGCGGCAGGCAAGGCCGATGTCAGATGCCTTGGGTAAATCCCGGTCGAGCAGACCGGGCAGCCGGCGGCTTGGCGCAGGGTGCCTTCCGTCGGACTTTAACCACTCGCTCAGCCCCGGCTGGCGGTCTTGAGCGGCGCGGCGGAAAACTGGCTTTCGAGGGCGTCGAGCATATGCAGGATTTCGTTGAGTTCGGGGCTCAGCCGCGGTTCGCGCGGTTTGGGGTTCATCTCTCGTCCGGCTTGACTGTTGCTCATCGCACTCGCCTTGATCCTGTTGCCGTTTCACCGGCCGGGCGAGATTATGTCGCCCAGTCTTAGGGAATCCTAAACCGGGTGCCGTGAACTGGAGCGAAACGGCACCTTCATCGGCCGTTCATCGAAAAAATCCGCGTTAGCCTTAACCGCGCCGGGGCCGTGTCAAGCCCGGCGATCTGGCTCACCCGACACAAAATTGTGATGGACGCAACGCCAAGATCCCGGCGTAGCATCCGGTGCGGGGGATCGTCCCGGTCGTTTCGCCACACAAACGGAGGAGTTGGTCGATGCTGTCTGGAAAACTGCTCATAATCGCAATTGCCGGGGCACTGGTTCTGGGACTCGGGGCGAGCCTTGCCCATGCCGGCCCCGACGACTCAATCATGGCCCGGCAGACCTTCATGAAGGCCCGCGCCAAGGCCTTGGGCCCCCTGGTTGCCATCATGAAGGGCGAAGCCCCCTATGATGCCGCCGTGGTCGAGGCGAGCCTCGATACCATCAATGCAGCCTGGGACACGGCAAAGACCGCCGATCCCTTCGCGCCCGACAGTGCCAAGGGCGACAAGGTCGAGACTTGGGCCAAGCCGGAAGTCTGGAGCGATCCGGAGGGATTCAAGGCAGCCAGCGAAGCAGATGCCAAGGCCATGGCCGCTCTCGCCGCCAGCACCGATGAAGCCTCCTTCAAGGCGGCTTTTACGGCTCTGGGTAATGCCTGCGGCGGATGCCACGAGAAGTTCCGCAGACCGAAGGAGCAGTAATCGCTGCCGCTCATTTCCAGCCGCAATCTATCGGTCCTGGCGCTGCTTGCGGCGCTGGGACTGGTTGTGTTCTGGCTGCTGAGCGCGCCGCGCCCGCTTGATGCCTCGGTGCTGCCGCGGCACACCGCGGACGTGGCCAATGGCGAAAGACTCTACAATGCCGGCGGCTGTCATTCCTGCCATAAGCCGTCCCCCGGCTTGAAAGACGTGGACGCGGGCCTGCCGGCCGGCGGCTACCCCCTCAAGACACCCATCGGCACGCTCTATCCGCCCAATCTGACGCCCGATCCCGAAACCGGACTCGGGCGCTGGAGCGGCATCCAATTCGTCAATGCTGTGCAGCGCGGCATTTCGCCGGACGGCCGCCACTACATTCCGGCCTTTCCCTATACCTCCTATGCCGCCATGCGCGTCGAAGACGTGCTCGACATCAAGGCCTATCTGGCAACGCTTCCGCCGGTGAAATCGCCAAGCCGCAAGCCCGGCCTGCCGCTCGCCTTTATCGTCAGGCGCGGCATCGGCCTGTGGAAACTGATCGGCCTCGATACCGCCGCCTGGCAGCCGGACCCCGCGCAGAGCGAAAGCTGGAATCGCGGCAGCTATCTGGTGAACGGCCCCGGCCACTGCGCCGAATGCCACACGCCGCGCAATCTCTTCATGGTCCGCGACAATGCCCGCGCCTTCGCGGGCGGCCCCCATCCGGACGGTTCCGGCGACAAGGTGCCCTCGCAGCGCGATCTCATCGGCCGCGGCCGCTACAAGGATGTGAAGGACCTCGCCACCGCCCTGCAATTCGGCGAGGTCTTCGGCTACAAGAATATCTCCGCCAGCGGCATGGGCCAGGTGCAGGCCAATATTTCGAAGCTGCCCGAGGCCGACATCGCGGCCATCGCCGAGTATCTCGCCAGCCTCAAATGAGGCCGGTATCGGCCAGCCAATTGCGGATCGTATCGGCGGTTTCATCCGGCGCTTCGAGCGGCGGGAAATGTCCGCAATCGGGGATTTCGGCAAAGCGCGCATGCGGCAGCGCCATCGACAGCCGCAAGCCCTCCTTGGCGGCGACGAACTGATCCTGCGCGCCCCACAGCATCAGCGCCGGACATGAAATCTCGCCGAGCCGGGGATAGAGGTCCTCGCGCCAGGCCAGCGCGTCCGACTGCCGCGCCGCCGGTTCGGGCCCCTGCCGGCGCGCCATGGCGATGAAGGCATCGCGCGCTGCCGGTCCATGGGGTCCCGGCAGATGCGCGATCATCGCCTCCATTTCGCCGATCACCGTCTCGAACTCGCCGCCGCGCAGCCGCTCCGAGCGCCTGAGGCCCGCCGCCCGGTCGGGTGAAGGCCCGGCACTCGACCCGATGACGACGAGCCCCTTGACCCGCTCGGGCGCGGCGACTGCCGCCTCCATCGCCACCCGGCCGCCGAAAGATGTGCCGAGCGCGATGAATTGCTCCGGCGCCCCGTCCAGCACCTGCTCCACGCAGGCGGCCAGCCGGTCCTTGTCCGCCATGATCGTCCGTAGGCTGACGAGATCGTCGAGACCGGCCGCGATTTTTTCGTAAAGCCTTTCGTCGCAGCCGAGGGCCGGAATGGCGATCAGGGTGTGCACTTGTCTCTCCGCCTCCGGCGTTAGCGTCCCGAATGGGCGAAGTCCCAGTAGAGGGCGCGGGCCTTGGCGAAGACCGGGCCCGGCTGGAGATTGCGGGACTCGATGCGGGTGACCGGCATCACCTTGGCGTAATTGCCGGTCGAGAAGATTTCATCGGCGTCGAGAAATTCCTGCCAGCGGATCGAGCGTTCATGCACGGTGACGCCGGCGCCGCGCAACAGCGCGATGACGCGCTGGCGCGTCACGCCATTCAGGAAGGTTCCATTGGGCACAGGCGTGTGGGCCCCGCCGTCCTTGACCAGCCAGATATTGGCGGTCGCCAGTTCGGAGACGGCACCCAGGGCATCGAGCATCGCCGCATTGTCGTAACCGCGGGCGCAGGCTTCGCGCATGGCACGGGCGGAATTGGGATAGTGGCAGGCGGCCTTGGCGTCGGTCGGCGCATATTCGATCGAGGGCCGCCGGAAGGGCGAGACGGTGATCGAAAAGCCCCGCGGCTGCGGCAGCGGCGAGTCATAGACCGAGACGGAGAATTGCGTCGAGTCGGGATCGACGTCGACGAAACCTTCCTCGGCCCAGAACATGGGGCGCAGATAGAGTTGCGCGTCCTTGCGGAATTTGGCGATGCCGGTCCGGGTGATCGCCTCGATCTCGCCCGCCTCCTTCAGCACCTTGAGGCCGAAGCTCTCGGCCGAGCGCACGATGCGCTGGCAGTGCTTGTCGAGATCGGGCGCAACGCCCTCGAAGGCGCGGGCGCCGTCGAAGACGCAGGACCCGAGCCATGGCGCATGGGTCATCGGCCCCATGATCATGGGATTGCCTTCGTGCCACTTGTCTTGAAAATAGGTCCAGGCGGTGCCGCGCGTCTCTTTCCAGGCCATGGTTCCCTCCAAAGGCCTGGAAGTCTAGCCCAACATCATGTGTCGGAATAGAAGATGTGGCGGCCGATCTTGATCAGCCGCTTCATGCTCTTGGCCCATTTCGGATTGACGTAGTCGGCGTGATAGTTGGTGGCGGTGCCGATGACCCGCACCGTCTGGTCGCCGGCCAGCGCTTTTTGCGCGATGCGCTTGGACTGGGTCCAGGCGGCCGGCTGCCTCACATCGTCGGACAGGCCATCGCAGGCGAAGGAAAACTGGCAGGAATTGCGGCGGCCCGAGCCCTGATAGACGACGCCGCAAATGGTCTTCGGGAAATCCGGATCCTTGACGCGATTGAGGATGACCTTGGCCACCGCCAGCTGGCCCAGTTCCGATTCGGAGCGGGCCTCGAAATAGACGGCGCGGGCCAGGCAGTTTTCCTCGGCGAGCCGGGTGCGGCGCAGGGCGATGACCTTCTGCTTCTCGCCGCGCTTCAACTTGAAGGTCTGCTCGATCTTGGCGACTTCCGGCGTCATGGCGAGACGCTGCACCGCCGTTTCGATCCGCTTCGGGGTCAGTTCGACGGCGGCGGGCTCGATGCGGATGGCAACGCCTGGATCGCGGAAGATGTAGTCGCCCTTGCCCTGGCTGACGACGGTCTGTTTTTCGAGGATCTTGAGATTGACCAGATCGAAGCTGCCGCCATCGGGCAGAAGCGAGCCCTTGGTGATGATCGATGTCGTGGGCGCCACCACCGCAGCGAGCGGCTCGTCGGGGATGGCATTATGGGCGATGGCGCTCCGGCCCATGTAATGGCCGGCGAACGCGAAGGCCAGAACCAACATGGCGCCACCGAAAGCGAAGGGACCGTATTCGCGCGCCAGACCGCGCTTCCCGCGCGCGGCGACTGTCCCGCGATAGGCTGATTCGTCCGGCCTCGTGACACGCCCTGCCTTAATCACTTCCCCCGTCCACCGTGGGCCGCATGGTTGCGGCATTGTTAACTCGCGGTAGCTTAACCCTTCGGCGTTTAGCATAGGTTAACCATGCCGGCAACCCGCAAGGCCGGTTTTTAACGATTTGTCCCGCAAGATTGATGAAAGGTAAAGATTGATGCCATTGCGCAACAATCAGCGATTCGCGAGACTTGCCTGGGCCGCGGCCAGCCTGGCGATGGGCACGCGGAAGGGCGAGCAAGAGACATAATCGAGGCCGGCGGATTCGCAGAAGCGAATCGAGGCGGGATCGCCGCCATGCTCGCCGCAGATGCCGAGTTTGATTGCCGGCCGCGTCGCGCGGCCGCGTTCGGCGGCGATCTTCACCAACTCGCCCACCCCTTCGATATCGAGCGAGATGAAGGGATCGGTCTTGAAGATGCCCTTGGCGGTATATTCGCCGATGAAGCGGGCGCTGTCGTCGCGGCTGATGCCGAAGGTGGTTTGGGTGAGATCGTTGGTGCCGAAGGAGAAGAACTCCGCCGTCTCGGCGATCTCGCCGGCGCGAAGTGCCGCGCGCGGCAATTCGATCATGGTGCCGACGAGATAATCGATCTTGACACCGGTTTCGCCTTCGACCGCCTGGGCGACCGCGACGATGCGATCGCGGATGATGTCGAGTTCGGCCTTGGCGGCGACCAGCGGCACCATCACTTCCGGGATTGGCGCGCGGCCGGTGCGCCGGCCCACTTCCACCGCCGCCTCGAAAATGGCGCGGGCCTGCATCTCGGCGATTTCCGGATAGGTAATCGCCAATCTCACGCCGCGATGGCCGAGCATGGGATTGAACTCGTGCAGCTCGGCGACCCGGGCCCGCAGAATTTCCGGATCGGCGTTCATGGCGTCGGCCACTTCCTCGATCTCGTGATCGGCCTGGGGCAGAAATTCATGCAAGGGCGGATCGAGCAGGCGGATGGTGACGGGGAGGCCCGCCATGATCTCGAACAGGGCGACGAAATCGCCGCGCTGCATGGGCAGCAGCTTGGCAAGCGCCAGGCGCCTTTCGGGCTCCTTGTCGGCGAGGATCATTTCGCGCACCGCCTGGATGCGATCGGTCTCGAAGAACATATGCTCGGTGCGGCACAGGCCGATGCCTTCGGCGCCGAATTCGCGGGCGGTCCTGGCATCGAGGGGCGTCTCGGCATTGGCGCGCACCTTCATGCGGCGCACCGCGTCGGCCCATGACATGAGGATTTCGAAATCGCCGGAAAGTTCCGGCTTGATGGTGGCGACTTCGCCCTTGATCACCTGGCCGGTCGAGCCGTCGATGGTGACGATATCGCC
>JANMQB010000171.1:0-4097 GCA_031370155.1 Hyphomicrobiales bacterium
CAGCAGCGCCGTATCGGTCGGGCCGGGGGCCACGGCATTGACCAGAATACGCGGCGCCAGTTCGCGCGCCCAGGAACGCGTCAATCCCAATATCGCCGCCTTCGTCGCACAATAGACCGAGGCGTTGGCGCGGCCTAGAAACCGTTTTCGCCGGAACACGCATGGGGCGCTTGCGCGCCTTTATGGAAAGGACTCGATAATGCGCGCGCATTCGTGCCTTGCCCACGCCGCGCTTGACATCTCGACGCCCAGAGTAGTGAATTCGGTTCACCCTTCGGTATGCAATCCGTTGGCAATTAGGGAGAAAGACATGCGCAACTGGAACGGTCTGAACCGCCGTGATGCACTCCGCCTGAGCCTCATGGCGATGGCGGCCGGCACCGTATCAATTCCTCCGGCCCTGGCCGCGGGCACCATCAATTTCGCCGACATCGGCGTCGGCGATCCCGGCGGCGACTGGTCGAAGTACAAGGCTGCGAGCGGATATGACGTGAATCTCGTCTCGATCGGCAATGCGCCCTCCGCCATTCTCAATGTTCTCGTGGCGGGCGGTGGACAAGGCACCTACGACGTCATCAACATCGTCGGCGGCATGCAGAAACCGCTGGTGGAAAACGATCTGGTCGAAAAGATCGATACCACACGCCTGCCGAACTGGAGCAAGGACACCTATCTCGACGAGTTCCTTGGCAAGGGCAAACCCGGCTTCAAGTTCATCGGTCTGGGCGACGATATCTATGGAGTGCCCACGGTGCTGCAGGGAGATACCTTCGCCTATCTTCCGGAGAAGACCGGCAAGCTCGATTCCTACGCGGCGCTGTTCGATCCGCAGTGGAAAGGATATGTGGCGCTGGAGGACAACTACACGACGGCCGCGCAAAAGACCGCGCTCTATCTGAAAAGCGCCGGGCTCGCCAGCATCGCGAATCCGGACGACATGACCAAGGACGAATTCAAGGCCGTCATCGACTTTCTCATCGATCAGAAGAAGAAGGGCCAGTTCCGGGTCATCTGGAACAGCTTCGAGCAGGCCGTCAATCTCATCACCAGCAAGGAAGTCTATGTGATCGACTGCTGGGAACCCATGGTCTTCGTTGCCAAGTCCAAGGGCGTTGACGCCGTCTATGCGGATCCGAAGGAGGGATACTTGCTCTGGGCCATGGCGGCCTATCTGGTCAAGAACCCGAACCGGAGCGAGGAACAGACCGCGGCCGCTTATCAGTTGTTGGACTTCATGCTCGGCGGATGGTACGGCGCCAAGATCACCAACATGCGGGGTTACATGACCAACCCGCAGGCGCCGGAATATGCAAAGGCCAACCCCTCCGAGTTCCCGGCCGAGGAAGCCCAGAAGGTGGCGGACATCACTGCCAATGTCCGCCGCAAGTTCCAGCAGGGCGGAACGTGGCAGAACCGGTGGCCGACCGAGGTGGAATTTTACGAGTCGGAGTGGTCCCGCTTCAAGGCGGCCTGACCGGACACCGCGTGCAGCGCACGATTGGCCTTTTGTCATACATCGGGCGGCGGGCTCTACTGGGCCTGCCGCTCCTCTTCATTGCCGCCTTCCTGATCGTACCCCTCGCGCTCACCATCATCGTCAGCTTCTGGGAGCGGGTTGGCCTCAAATTCCGCCCAGCCTTCTCCCTGGCCTCGTATGTCACGATCATGGAAGGGGCCCGCCTCGACGTCCTCTTGCGCAGCATCTTTGTCGCCGTCGAGGCGACCGCGATCTCGCTGGTGCTGGCCTACCCGATCGCCTATTTCCTCGCCCGCAAGGCTAGGCCCGCCGCCACGCGTATCGTCCTTGTGCTGTTCACCATCCCGTTTCTGATCAATTACATCGTGCGGAATGTGGCATGGACCGGCCTCCTGGGACGCAATGGCACGGTCAACAACACGCTCATCGCCGCCGGTATCGTCGATGCGCCTCTCGATTGGCTTCTCTACAGCGATTTCGCCGTCTTTCTCGGGCTCGTCTCGACCTACATGCCCTTCATGATCTTTCCGCTCGTCCTTTCCATTGCCGCCATCGACCGGCAGTCTCTCGAGGCGAGCGTGGACCTGGGCGCCGGCTCCTTCACGACGTTCCGGCGTATCACCTTGCCGTTGTCCCTTCCCGGCATCTTCGCAGCCATTGTGTTCGGCTTCGTCGGCTGCCTGGGCGAGAGCGCCGTGCCCATCATCATGGGCGGCGTCGGCTATGAACTGCTCGGCAACACCATCACCAGCAGCATGGATGTGCTCAACTATCCATTGGCGGCCGCCCTGTCGAGCCTCGTCGTCGTGCTCATGCTCATCCTCATGGCCGGCTGGTACCTGGCGTTCGATCTGAAGACCTTTCTTGGCAAGATTCTCGAGTGGAAGTCGTGATGGACCGTGGCTTCATCACAAGAAGAACCTGGCCCATGTGGCTCCTTATCGGGGCGGTCCTCCTGATTCTTTATATGCCCATCGTTCCGGTTCTGGTGCTGTCCATTCGGGGTGATGCAGCGGGCGAGTGGACGCTGCGCTGGTATCACGACCTGTGGCAGACGGCCCTGATCCTGCGGGCCCTCCGGACAACGGCGGTTGTCGCGCTGATCGTGGGTGTCATTGCGTCGGTGCTTGGCCTCGTCGCAGCGCTGTCGATTCGCGAACTTGGCATTCCGCGTCTCATTCTGCTCGCCATGCTTCTGCCCCTGTTCATCCCGGGCGTCAGCATGGGTCTCGCCAGCGCCCTGTTCTTCAGGCTGATCGGTATCCCGCCATCCCTCACCACAATCGTGATCGTCCAGTCTCTGTGGGCGCTGCCCTTTGCGACGCTCATAATCCTCACGGTCATGGCGGCCTTCGATCCCGTCTATCTCGAGGCGGCTTACGTCGCGGGCGCCGACAGGTGGCAGGCCTTCCGCGACATTGAATTTCCGCTGATCGCGCCCGGGATCTATGGCGCCGCAAGCTTCTCCCTGATCATCTCCATCAACGAAACGATCCGCACGAGCGTTGTGCAGGGGCCCTGGAACACGATCCCCACTTACATCTGGTCGACCTACAAGCAGGTCGGCCTCTCACCGGTTCTCTACGCGTTGATGGGGCTGATCATCGTGTCGACGATCGTTCTTGCGCTGTCCTACCTCGTCCTGACCCGCCCCAGGGCAAGCCGCGGGTGAGCGCCGTCATTCCGGCCGGGCAACGGTTTCCAATGTCGTGCCGATTGCAATCTCGATAGCCCGAACTGTGCGGGAGAGTTCCATCGAGGCAATGTCGGCCCTCTGGTGGAGTTCCATCGCCGCTCCCGACCGGAGATCGCTCAAGAGAGCGGCCACCTGCTCCGGCATATAGGGTAGATGGATGAAACCCGCGGGTATGCCGGAGCCGCGTGCCGAAAGGCTTTCCATCAACGTGAACAGGCAGGCATTGCAAAGGAAAGTTCCGGCCGTTGACGAGATACGGGCGGGTATTCCCTCCCGGAGCAAGGCCGTCTCGATCGCGCGCAGCGGCAATGTGGCCCAGCACGCGGCCGCTATACTTTCCGAAACGGGCGTGTCCCGGAGAAGAATGCCTTCATTGTCGGCGATTTCGAAGTCCGCGACATTGACGCCAATCCGCTCGAGGCGGATCATGGGTTCTCCGGGCCACAGGCCAAGTGCGATGACGGCGGCCGGCCGCAACTCATCGAGGAGGGCTTGCAGCTTGCTCTTCATGCCGGGAAGCGAAACCGGCAAACCCCGGCCAACGACAGTCCGGCCATCGAGCACGCGGCCATCGAGCGCTTTCATCGTCTCATATGCAGGATTGCTTCCGCGGCCGCCATAAGGTTCGAATCCTGTGACCAAGATTGGATTTGCACTCATCCGCCTGCCCTCTATTTTGTGGGAAGCAACGTTTAGAACCCGTTCAAGTTGCTTAGCAAGGGTGCCGGCAGAACCTCATAAAGGCCTCTCGGGCCGTTTCGGTTGCTTGCGACCCACCTCGTTCGGCGCCTTCAATTCATCGCGGCACCGCCATTGGCGCCCATGCAATGGCCGGTGAAGAAGGTGGCGCCGGGCCCGGCAAGAAACAGGATTGCCGTTGCGATTTCCTCCGGCCGGGCCACGCGGCCCAGGGGATGGGCGGTC
>JANMQB010000194.1:0-1874 GCA_031370155.1 Hyphomicrobiales bacterium
CCAGTTTCTCGCCAATATCCGCGAGGTCGACGCCATCGCCCATGTGGTGCGCTGCTTCGAGGACGACGACATCACCCATGTGGAAAGCAAGATCGACCCCGTCGCCGACATCGAGACGGTCGAGACGGAACTGATGCTGGCGGACCTCGACTCGCTCGAGAAGCGAATCGTCAATCTCGAGAAACGCGCCAAGACCGGCGACAAGGAAGCTAAGGAACTCGCCGACCTCATCAACCGCGCCTTGACTCTGCTGCGGGACGGAAAGCCCGCGCGGCACGTGCAGCTTACGGCCGAAGACGACAAGGCATTGCATGGACTGGGGCTCTTGTCATCGAAGCCGGTGCTTTATGTGTGCAACGTCGAAGAGGCCGCAGCAGACAAGGGCAATGAATTTTCAGAGCGGGTGTTTCAAAGAGCGAAGGAAGAGGATGCGGTGGCCGTCGTCATCTCCGCCAAGATCGAAAGCGAAATCGCGGTGCTCCCCGAGACCGAACAGAAGGAGTATCTCGAAGCCGTGGGCCTCACCGAACCGGGGCTCAACCGGGTGATAAGGGCGGGCTACGATCTCCTGCATCTGGTCACTTTTTTTACCGCCGGCCCAAAAGTGGCGCGCGCCTGGACGGTCACCAAGGGCACCAGGGGACCGGCCGCGGCGGGCGTCATCCACACGGATTTCGAGAAGGGCTATATCAGGGCCGAAACCATCGCCTATGAGGACTACGCCGCCTGCAACGGCGAAGCGGGGGCGCGCGAGGCGGGAAAGTTCCGTCTCGAGGGCAAGGATTACGTGGTGCAGGATGGCGATGTCATGCACTTCCGCTTCGCGACCTGAGATGCTTGATCTCTTGCACTACGAAGATTTCAACGAAGGCCAGGAGATCGCGCTTGGCCCCTACGCCGTGACGGCGGAGGAGATCGTCGCCTATGCGCGCGAGTTCGATCCGCAGCCTTTCCATGTCGATGAGGCGGCGGCCAAGGCCTCTCTGCTCGGCGGGCTTGCCGCCTCGGGCTGGCATTCCTGCGCCATGCTGATGCGGATGATGACCGATGCCTATCTGGGCCGCGCCGCCAGTATGGGATCGAGCGGGCTCGACGAAGTGAAGTGGCTGAAGCCCGTCTATGCGGGCGAGACGCTGGCGGGCAAGATGACGGTGCTGTCGAAGCGTGTCTCGGCGAAGCGCCCCGACTTGGGCATCCTCAAGTGCCGATGGGAACTCTTCAACGCGACAGGCGAGAAGAAGGTTGAGGAGACCGGCATGCATTTCATCGGGGTGCGGACGCCATGCTAGGCCTGTATCTGGACGAGATCGAACCGGGCCTCACGGTCGATCTCGGCGCTTATGAATTCACCCGCGAGAATGTCCTGAAATTCGCAAGCACCTTCGATCCGCAACCGTTCCACATCGACGATGCGGCGGCGGCCAAGGGGCCGTTCGGCAAGCTGGCGGCGAGCGGCTGGCACACGGCGGCGGGCTGGATGAAATGTTTCGTTGCGTTCAATGCGGCGGCACTGGCGGCGCGCAAGGCGGCCGGCAAGCCCTTCGCCGAAGTCGGCCCGTCGCCGGGCTTCAGCAATCTCAAATGGCTGAAGCCGGTCCATCCCGGCGATACGGTGCGCTACCGCTCCACCGTCACGGGCAAACGCGAGCTCGCCTCGCGCCCGGGCTGGGGCATCGTCATGTCGCTGAACGAGGGCTTCAACCAGCACGGCGAACCGGTGTTCAGTTTCGAAGGCAAGGTGCTGACGCCGAGGCGGAAAACACCTCCCCCGCAGGGAGAGGGAGGGGCCCAAGCGTAGCTTGGGAGGGTGAGGGGACAAGTTGCTTCAATTGCGAAAAACCCGGTCCCCTCATCCTCCCACGCCTTCGGCGCGG
>JANMQB010000197.1:0-6368 GCA_031370155.1 Hyphomicrobiales bacterium
CGTCGTGTTCGACGACGTGGCCTTTGCGCAGGTCGGCGAGCCCACGCTCGATTCCCTCGACGATCCGCAGCTCGCGCTCGACGAAACCGGCGATGGCTTCCGAAGCGAGAAACGATTTCGTCCGCTTCGTCCGTTCCGCCAACCGCCCGAGCCTCTGCTTGACAACGGCGGGCAGACGCACGGTGATGGTTTCGGAAGGAGGCATGGCAAGTCCTTGTGCTGAGTTGTACACAAGATAGCACATCCGCCATGTTGTTCAAGACCTGTGAGCCGCAGTCTTCTGCCCATTGCCTCGCGTCCCCCGATTTGGCATACCCCGGCCCACATTCCGGGGCAGGGGCCGGAGGGCGCGATTCCATTGCGCCCGTCCGTCAGGGGCTTCGGGTCAACAGCAACCGAAACAAGGGTTCATCCATGACCACCACACTCTGGCTGATCGTGCTCGCGGGCGCGCTCTCCATCGTGTACGGCATTGTCACGACGCGAGGCCTTCTCGCCGCCGATGCCGGCACCGCCCGCATGCAGGAAATCTCGGCCGCCGTGCGCGAAGGCGCTCAGGCTTATCTCAAGCGCCAATATACGACGATCGCCATCGTCGGCGCCGCCATCTTTGTGATCGCCTGGTTCCTGCTCGGCGGCTACTCGGCCGTGGGCTTTGCCTTGGGCGCCATCCTCTCGGGTTCTGCCGGGTTCATCGGCATGAACGTGTCGGTCAGGGCCAATGTGCGCGTCGCCCAGGCCGCCACCAAGTCGCTGGCCGGCGGCCTCGACCTCGCTTTCAAGGCGGGCGCGGTGACGGGCCTTCTGGTGGCCGGTCTCGGCCTCTTGGGTGTGACCCTCTATTTCGGCTTCCTCACCAATTCGCTGGGCCTTGCGGCGACCAGCCGCGACGTGATCGACGCGCTGGTGGCCCTCTCCTTCGGCGCCTCGCTGATCTCGATCTTCGCCCGTCTCGGCGGCGGCATCTTCACCAAGGGCGCCGACGTCGGCGGCGACATGGTGGGCAAGCTCGAAGCGGGCATTCCCGAAGACGATCCGCGCAACCCCGCCACCATCGCCGATAACGTCGGCGACAATGTCGGCGACTGCGCCGGCATGGCGGCCGACCTGTTCGAGACCTATGTGGTGACGACGGTGGCCACCATGGTGCTGGCGGCCATCGTGCTGCCCGATGCCATGAAGCTCGCCGGCATGGTTCTGCCGCTGGCCATCGGCGGCGCCTGCGTCATCACTTCGATCATCGGCACCTACTTCGTCAAGCTGGGTGCTTCCAACAACATCATGGGCGCCCTCTACAAGGGCATCATCGCCACCGGCGTTCTCTCGCTTGGGGTGCTCTATCCCGTGATGTCCTACATTTTCGGCGGCATGACCACCGATCTCGGCGGCTTCACGCCGATGAACCTGTACTGGTGCGGCGTGACAGGTCTGGCGATCACCGGCTTGATCATCTGGATCACCGAATATTACACCGGCACCGGCAAGCGCCCGGTCAACTCGATCGCCGAAGCCTCGATCACCGGCCACGGCACCAACGTCATCCAGGGTCTCGCCGTGTCGCTTGAATCAACAGCACTTCCGGCGCTGGTCATCATCGCCGGCATCATGGTCACCTTCAATCTCGCCGGCCTCTTCGGCATCGCGGTGGCGGTCACCACCATGCTGTCGCTGGCCGGCATGATCGTGGCGCTCGATGCCTTCGGCCCGGTCACCGACAATGCCGGCGGCATTGCCGAAATGGCGGGGCTTCCGAAGGAAGTGCGTCACAACACCGACGCGCTCGACGCGGTCGGCAACACGACGAAAGCGGTCACCAAGGGCTATGCCATCGGTTCGGCGGGCTTGGGCGCGCTGGTGCTGTTCGCGGCCTATACCCAGGACCTCAAGTTCTTCGCCGCCACCGCGCAGCCTGGAACTTTCTTCGAAGGCGTCAACGTGACCTTCGATCTCTCCAACCCCTACGTCGTCGTCGGCCTTCTGTTCGGCGGCCTGCTGCCTTATCTGTTCAGCGGCATGTCGATGACGGCGGTGGGCCGTGCCGCCCAGTCGGTGGTGATCGAGGTGCGCCGCCAGTTCAAGGAGAAGCCGGGCATCATGAAGGGCACGGAGAAGCCCGATTACGGCCGTGCCGTCGACATGCTCACCCGCGCCGCGATCAGGGAAATGATCATCCCTTCGATGCTCCCCGTGTTTTCGCCCATCGTCGTGTTCGTGGTGATCAACCTGATCGCCGGCAAGGCGGCAGCCTTCGCAGCACTTGGCGCCATGCTCATGGGCGTGATCGTCACCGGCCTGTTCGTCGCCATCTCGATGACGGCGGGTGGCGGCGCCTGGGATAACGCCAAAAAGAGCTTCGAGGACGGCTTCACCGATTCAAAGGGCCAGAAGCATTTCAAGGGCTCCGAGGCCCACAAGGCGAGCGTCACCGGCGACACGGTGGGCGATCCCTACAAGGACACGGCGGGCCCCGCCGTCAACCCGATGATCAAGATCACCAACATCGTGGCGCTGCTGCTGCTTGCCGTGCTGGCGCATTGATTGGCTAAACTTCTGCCGAAATAGAGACCCCCGCGAGGAGCAATCCTCGCGGGGCATTTCTTTGATACCGGTTTCTTATCAGAATTGGTCACGCCCTCTTCTTCCCCGCAACTGCCCGTTCCAGCGTGGCGCGGATGAAGCGTTGGTAGGGCATGCCCTCGGCTTCAGCCTTGCGGCGCACGGCTCGCAGGAGTTCGGCCGGCAGGCGCATGTTGACGCGCTCGGTCTTGGGCTGGAATTCGAATCGAACTGGCTTGAAGCCCGAGAGATCGTATTTGCTCAAGTCGGCCGAATCCACGAAAGCCTCGGCTTCCGCGTCGGTCTTGAATTCAGGGATTTTCTTTTTCAAAGGCGATGATCTCCTTCTTGTGCATGTAGCGGGCGCTGATTGGCCGGATCAATCGCCGGCCATCCCGATCGCGCAATGTGAATACGACAAATATGCTGCGGCCTTCCGCCGCCCTGCCAACTGCCTTGTAACGCGTTTCCGACTTCGAGTTTGCCACATCCGGCTGCACCATCAACCGGCTATCGCGGAACAAAGTCTCAATGGTCTCGATTGCAACACCGTGTTTTCGGCACTTATCACGGTTGCCTTCGTCCCAATCGAAGCCGTGAATTCCGCCAAGCATATGACTTAGTAGTTGATGTATGTACATTTGTCAACATAAAAATCGTGGAGTCTGGCGGTGCTGGCGCATTGATCGATCCGATTGAAGACGGAAATTGAAACCCCGCGGGGAGCAATCCTCGCGGAGTTTACAATTTGCAGAACCAGCGGCACATCGGCCAGCCGGACATGGCCGGCTGCATCGTGAAGAGCTTGATGGGCTGAGCCGGCGTCAGGCCGGTTTGGAGTCGAAGATCATCAGGTCGACACCGCCATCGGCGAAGTTTGCGAGATCGGCGGCAACCGCCTTGCCCTCGGGCGTACCCAAGGCGGCGCGAATGGCATCGGCGCTGTCGAATTCGAGAATCGCCACGAGATGCACGCCGCCCGCGTCGACCGGCAAGCCGATCGGTCCCGAACTCACCTCATAGCTTCGCAATCCCGGGAGCCTTTTGGCCAAGGGCGCGTGCGTCGACACGTAGTACTGGCCGAAGGCCGCAACGTCCTTCGGCGTCTTGTAGATGGCCACGAGTTTCGCCAGTCCGGCCGTTGCGTTGGCCGCGGTGCCGAGCAGCAGCGTGGAAGCCGCGGTGAGCCCCAGAGCGACGGCGGTTCGACGATCGACTTCCATGATTTCCTCCTGGGTTGACAGAGGCCGAGCATGCACGTTTCACCGGACGCTTGCAAATTCCGTTTGGGGTTTTGTTTGGCGGGCGGCCTGTAAGCCGCGTATAGAGAAAGTGAAAATCGCCGTCTAAATGGAGCTTGGCCGCATGCGCCTGTTGACAGTGACCGCCGCTTTGTTGCTCGCACTCGCCGGTTCCGGCCGTGCCGGCGAGGCAAACGACGTGCTCGTCCGCCACCTTTATGCCGGGTCCTTCGCGGAGGGCGGCCGCGAGCTTGCCGACCTTGCGCAATCCGGCGATCCCGCCCTGGCCGCCGAGGCACAGGCGGCGCGCGGCATGCTGGCGTTTGCCGCGGCCGTCGAGCGCCTCGGCCAAGCGCTGCACCGCCACGGCCTCGAGACGCCGCAAAGCCGGATGATGACCTTGCCGATACTGCGTCTGCCGGTTCCGCCCAATCCGCAGCCGCAGAAGCTCGACTATCCGATGTTCCGGGCTATTCTGCAAAATCTGGTCGCGGATCTGACGGCGGCCGAGGCGCATCTGGCGGCAACCGGCGGTAACGACGCGAAGCTCACCGTCGATCTCCTACAGGTCCGGCTCGATCTCGATGGCGACGGCAAGGCCGGCGATTATGAGACCATGGGTGCGATGATGCAGGCGCTGTCGCAGGCGCCGGCGCCGGGGGGGGCCGGAATGGCGATCTCCTTCGATACGGCGGACATCTATTGGCTTCGCGGCTATTCGCAGTTCATCATGGCGGCGGCCGAGTTTACCCTTGCCCATGATTTCCAGGCGACCTTCGACAAGACCTTTCATATGTTCTTTCCCAATGGCGGATTGCCGCTGGCCAAGGAGCTGCGGCGTCCGATTACCGAAAACCGGTTTTCCGAAGGCGCGATCGGCGACGCCATCGCCTTCATTCATCTGATGAGCTGGCCGGTCGTAGAGCCCACGCGATTGGCGAACGTCAGGGTGCGGCTCAAGGCCATGGCCGCATTGAGCCGTCAAAGCTGGCAGGCGGCGCGGGCGGAAACCGATAATGAGCGAGAATGGTTGCCGAACGCCAAGCAGACAGGCGCTCTGACGCCTTTGCCGGTGACCGACCTGACGATCGACGGCTGGCTTGCGGTCATGCGAGAGTTCGAGCTGATTCTCGACGGCAAGAAGCTGGTTCCGCATTGGCGCTTCGACCGCGGCATGAACGTCAAGCGCATGTTCGAAGAGTCGAAACGCTTCGATCTGGTCCTGCTGCTGACCGGAACCGATGCCGCGCTCTATCTCGAAGACGGGCCGCTGTCGTCAAGTGGCGACTGGAATAGTCTGATGGGGGTGTTTCAGGGAAATTTCCTGGGATATGCCCTCTGGTTCAACTGAGTGAGCCGTTAATCGCCCCCGTAGAGACTGCATTCATGGTCGTCAAAGCCGGAATCGATGCAATGATCGGCCAGCTCGCGGGCCTGGCCGATCTGCCGCGGTGTCATGAGCGGTTCGATCAGGCGGACATAATTGCGCGCCGCCTCGGGATGCCGTGCGGCCGCCACATAGAACCACATCAGCGCCCGGCCGTGATCGCGCGGCACTCCGCTGCCATAAAGATAGAGAAGTCCGAGCTCGATTTGCGCTTGTGCATGACTCGTGGCCGCCGCCGTGAGCCATAAGATCAGTGCAAGAATGACAGTCCGGATCATGGTGCCGCTCCCGGTGCCGTGCCGCCCGACGGGTTGCCGGACGATTGCCGAACCGGAAATAATCTTGATATTGCGGCGGGAACAAACGATACTTAATCATCGGCACATGAAACCGGATCATCTGTGATGCACCGCGATTTGCCGCCCTTCTCTGCGCTTCGGGCCTTCGAGGCATCGGCGCGGCATTGCAGTTTCAAGCGCGCCGCCGAGGAACTTTGCATCACCCAATCGGCGATCAGCCATCGGATCAAGGAACTCGAAGTCTATCTTGGGGTGCCGCTGTTTCACCGTCTGACCCGGAAAGTCGAATTGACCGGCCGCGGCCGGGACTATCTGGCCGAACTCACCGATGTATTGGATCGCATGGAAGGCGCGACCCAGCACGTCCGCGACAATGGCCTGCGCGGGCCGCTGTCGGTGCGGGCAACGCCTGCCTTTGCCTCGCGCTGGCTGTTGCCGCGGCTGGGGTCATTCACCAACTCCTATCCCGGCATCGAACTCCACATCTCGACTCTGCTCGCCCCTGCCGATTTCGCCACGGAGGATATCGATGTGGCCGTGCAGTGGGGCCGGGAGTCGCGAGCTGGCTTGCGCGCCGATCCGTTCCTTGAGACGTCCAGCTATCCCGTGGCCAGCCCCGGCCTGCTGCGCAGCGGCCCGCCGCTGCGGCGCCCTGACGATCTGCGGCATTACACGCTGCTGCACAATGAAACCGGCGATGCCTGGCCGCAATGGCTGGCGCGGGCCGGCGCGGACAGCGTCGATGCGGGCCCGGGACCGAGATTCGAGCATTGCGATTTGGCGCTGCAAGCGGCGATTGAGGGCCAGGGCATAGCTCTGGCATTCGCCGCGCTTGCGGCGGCCGATATCGCTTCGGGACGGCTGGTGCGATTGTTCGCAATCGAA
>JANMQB010000239.1:0-2982 GCA_031370155.1 Hyphomicrobiales bacterium
GAGGCGATCTATGGCGTCAATACCGGCTTCGGCAAGCTCGCCAAGACGCGCATCGCCGCCGCCGATCTCTCCGCACTGCAGGTCAATATCGTGCGTTCCCACTCGGCCGGGGTTGGCGCGCCGCTGCACCCTGCGGTGGTGCGGCTGATCCTGCTCCTCAAGCTCAATGCCCTGTCGCAGGGAGCATCGGGTATTTCGCTCACCACCATGGAGGCGCTGGCCGGGCTGATCAATGCGGATATTTTGCCGGTCATTCCGGGACAGGGGTCGGTGGGGGCTTCGGGCGATCTGGCGCCGCTGGCGCATATGAGCCTCGTGCTTATCGGCGAGGGTGAAGCATTTGTGAAAGATGCGCGCGTCAACGGCGCCGAAGCCATGAAAGCCGCAGGGCTGGCGCCGGTCAGGCTCGGTCCCAAGGAAGGCCTCGCCCTCCTCAACGGCACGCAGGTTTCAACCGCTCTGGCGCTGGCGGGGCTGATCGGCGCCGAACGCAATGCCGCGTCCGCCATTCTGGCGGGCGCCATGTCGGTCGATGCGATCATGGGATCGGATACGCCCTTCGATCCGCGCATCCACGAACTCAGGCCGCATCCCGGCCAGAAGCTCGCGGCCTTCCACTATCGCCGCCTGCTCCAGGGCAGCGCCATCCGCGCCTCGCATCTGGCGAACGACGACCGGGTGCAGGACCCCTATTCCTTCCGCTGCCAGCCGCAGGTGATGGGCGCCTGCCTTGATCTGCTGGCCCAGGCGGCGCGGATGCTGACCATCGAAACCAATGGCGTTTCCGACAATCCGCTGGTCTTCGCCGAGGATGGCGCGGTGCTGTCGGGCGGAAATTTCCATGCGGAGCCCGTGGCCTTCGCCGCCGACATGATGGCGATGGCGGTCGCCGAAATGGGCTCGCTGAGTGAACGGCGGATCGCGGCGCTGATCGACAGCTCGATCTCTCTCCTGCCGCCCTTCCTGATCCGCAATCCGGGCCTCAACTCCGGCTTCATGGTGCCGCAATGCACCGCGGCGGCCTTGATGAGCGAGAACAAGCAGATGTCGCATCCGGCCTCGGTCGACTCGGCACCGACTTCCGCCAACCAGGAAGACCACGTGTCGATGGCAACCCACGGGGCACGGCGGCTGCTTCCGATGAACGCCAATCTGGCGCGCATCGTGGCCATCGAGCTGATGGCGGCGGCGGAAGGCATCGATTTCCGGCGGCCGCTGCAATCCTCGAAGGCAATCGAAGCCGCGCACCGCCTGATCCGCGAGAAGGCGGCGCGGCGCGATGCCGACCGCGAATTCGCCAGCGATATTGAAGCGGTGGCGGGCCTGATCGAGGCGGGTGCATTGGACAGTTTCGTGCCCGGGCTTCTGGCGGACCTCGGCTGCGGCTAAGCGGCTACAGCCAGAGTGCGGCGGCGAGGAGGCCGAGACAGAGGAGTAAGCCCACGGCCGGAACGGCGAGGGGAATTTCGAAGGTGTCCTCAGGCGGCGGACCGTCGCGCAGCTTGATGACGATGAGCGCCAGATCGGCCAGCGCAAAAATCATCAGCGAAATGAGCGAGGTTGCTTCCGCCAGCCGCTCGAGCGGCAAGGCGAGCGTCGCCGGATAGACCAGCACGGCGGCAATCGCCGTCGCCGTCACCGGCGTTTGGGTTCCGGCATGGACGTAGCCCAGCGGAGCGGGAAGTGTTCCGAGCCGCGCCATGCCGTGCATGAGGCGGGAAACCATGATCAATTGCACCACGACGCCGTTGAGCGTCGCCATGATGGCGATGAGAGACATGATCCATGGCGGCAGTCCTGTGGCGCGCTCGAAGACGAGGCTCAGGGGTGCCGGCGAGCCCGCGAGTTCGGCGGGTGTCACGACGATGACAACGGCAATCGCCAGGGCCATGTAAAGCAAGGTGGAAATGCCGAGCGTCAGCAGAATGGCCAGCGGCATGGTGCGATGGGGAAGTTTTGCCTCCTCGGCCACGTTGGCGAGGCTCTCGAAACCGATGAAGGCGAAGAAGGCGAGAAGCCCCGCCGCCAGGATGCCGGTCCAGTAGGCGGGATCGGCGGCGCTGGCGGCCACCGTCACGGCTGCCGCGATGGGCTCGGTCTCGCCCAGAAATCCCGCAATGATGATGGCAATAAGACCGCCCACCTCGATGGTGCTGAGCACGGCGGTGAACATGGTGGATTCGACGATGCCGTAAGCGGCGATCGCCGCCATGGCGAGGACGACGGCGGCGAGAAGCGGTGGCGGCGGCAGATCGATGAATTGGCGCAGATAGCCGACGCTGCCCGAGGCGATGGCCGCCGCCGAGACAAGGCCCAAGGCAATCACCAGAAGCCCTACGGCAAGCGACAGTCCGCGGCTGCGGAAGCCCCTGAGGACGAAGGCCGCGACGCCGGCGCTCACCGGAAAGCGCGTGGTGAGTTCGCTGTAGCTCAGGGCCGTGAAGCACATGACGACGGCCGCAATGGCGAAGGCGGCATAGGCGGCGGGCCCGGCATGGTGCGTCACGGCGCCGATCAGCACATAGATGCCGGCGCCGATGGTCACCCCCAGACCATAGAGGACCAGAAGCGGCAGGCTGAGCGCGCGCTTCAGCGATGGTGCGGCGGATGAAGCGTCACCGGTCATGATTAAACATCGCAGGGGCGCGGCCTCTCACCTTGATATGCGTCAAGCGCCTCAATAATGTCGAGATAATCACATGGAGCGGGCAATGAGCGGAATTTTCGATCTCACCGGCCGGGTGGCGGTCATCACCGGTATCAGCCGCGGCATTGGCCGCGAACTGGCGCAGGGTTTTGCCGCGGCGGGCGCCAGGGTGGTGGGCTGCGCCAGAAGTTTCGAGCGCGCCGAGGCGACGGCGGCGGAGCTGCGCGGCAGGGGTTATGAGGCGCTCGGCGCGCTCGCCGATGTGACGAAGCCGGAAGATTGCGAAGCGCTGATGCAGGCGGCGGTGCGGCGCTTCGGCAGGCTCGATATTGTAG
>JANMQB010000082.1:0-2490 GCA_031370155.1 Hyphomicrobiales bacterium
GGCGAATATGGCGCTCCGCACCCGGGCCGGATGCTGGATCGTCAGGAAGGCCGCGAGGCGCGCGCCCATCGAATAGCCCATGACATCGGTGCGTTCGATCCGCAGATGATCGAGCAGGCGGCGCGCGTCGTCCGCCATGACCGGCGCCGAGTAGAGCGCCGGATCGTAAAGTTTTTCGCTCTCGCCATGGCCGCGGCTATCGATCACGATGACCCGGCGGCCCGCATCGGCGAGCGTCTTGACCCAGCCCGTGTCCCGCCAATTGACCCGGCCATTGGAGGCGAACCCATGGATCAGCAAGATGGGCGGCCCGTCGCCTGCCACGTCATAAGCGATCTCCACACCGCCGGAATTGAATTTGTGCATACCCGCAAAGATATGCTAATCGCCCGGGCTCACAAGCCAAATCGAGGACGACATGGCATCGGGCGCGACACCGCATTTCCACAACGACATGGGGCTCGCGAAGATCGAAATTGGCGCCAGGGAATTCATGTGCGTCGGCGCCAAGCCGCCCTTCGACCATCCCCATGTCTTCCTCGACATGGGCGCCGCCGAGGAGATCGTCTGCCCCTATTGCTCGACCCTTTACAGTCACAATGGCCGGCTCGCCCGCGGCTCCGCCAATCCGGGCGAAGCCGTCTGGCACGATGAAGCCGCGTAATTCGCTCTCCCTCGCCGAGGCGCGCCGCATTGCTCTGGCGGCGCAGGGCTTTGCGCTCCCCGACCGCTCCGGCACGCCCAACTGGACCAAGATCGCCGGCGCCATAAGGCGGATGAACTTGCTGCAGATCGACAGCGTCAATGTCCTCTGCCGCTCGCATTATCTGCCGGTCTATTCTCGCCTCGGCGCCTATGATCAGGCGGCTCTCGACGCGCGCAGCTTCAGCAACGGCAAGCGCGCCCTGTTCGAATGCTGGGCCCATGAGGCGAGCCTGCTGCCGCTCGAATTGCACCCGCTGATGCGCTGGCGCATGGAGAGGGCGCGCGCCGGCCAAGGCACCTATGGCTCGATGAACCGCTTTGCCGCCGATGAGCGCGCTTATGTGAAGTCGGTACTCTACTTCGTCGCCGCCAATGGCCCTACCGCGGCAGGCGATCTGCCCGATGCCGGCAAGAGTGCCGGCGGCTGGTGGGGCTGGTCGAAAGGCAAAATGGCGCTCGAGCACCTTTTCGATGCAGGGCTCGTCACCACGGCGGCGCGCTTTGGCTTCGAACGCATTTACGACATCCCCGAGCGCGTCATCCCGCCGGATACGCTGAACCTGCCGGCGCCGGCCGAGATCGACGCGATCCGTACACTGACCGATCTCTCGGCCCGCGCCCTCGGCATCGCCACCGGGGCGGACTTGCGCGATTATTTTCGCCTGCCACTGGCCGAGGCCAAACGCGCCGTGGCCGAGCTTGTGGAGGCGGGAACGCTGATTCCTGTGCAGGTGGAAACCTGGAAGCAGCAGGCCTTTCTGCACCGCGACGCGAAACTGCCGCGCCGGGCGGGTGGCACCGCACTTGTCTCGCCCTTCGATCCCCTGGTGTGGGACCGGGACCGGGCCGAGCGGCTCTTCGGTTTTCGCTACCGCATCGAAATCTATACGCCCGCCCCCAAGCGCCAATACGGCTACTATGTGCTCCCCTTCCTGATGGGTGATCGCTTCGCCGCCCGCATCTGCCTGAAGGCCGACCGGCAGGCGGGCGTGCTCCGCGCCAATGCAGCCCATTTCGAATCCCATGCCGAGCCGCGCGAGACGGCGGTGGCACTTGCCGGTGAACTGCGATTGATGGCCCGTTGGCTGGGCCTCGATGGCGTCGAAGCGGGGCCTAAGGTAAATCTCGCCCGCACCTTGCGAGCCGCCCTGTGAGCGACATCGAAACCGGACGGCTCATCCTGCGGCTCCTGCCGGAGGCGGCACTGGCCGCAAGCGCAGCACAGGATCATGCCCGCCTCGAAGCGCTTCTCGGCCTCGCCGTGCCGGAGGTCTGGTTCGAGGACGCCTGGGTGGCGCAGTTGCGTCTGGACCAGCTTCGCGCCGACCCCGCATTCGGTTCCTGGTCGATCCGCGCCATCGCGCTCAAGGAGACCGGTGAAATCATGGGCTCGATCAATTGCCATCACTTGCCCATGCTCTTCGCGGCCAACGGTGAAACCCGCCTAGCGATCGAGATCGGCTACGCGATCTTCGCGCCCTGGCAACGGCGCGGCTTCGGTCATGAAGCGGTGTGCGGTTTCGCCGCCTGGGCCAACGGCCACGGTGTCGAAGGCCTGGTCCTGTCGATTTCGCCGGAAAACCGTCCCTCGCTGGCGTTCGCGCAAAAACTCGGCGCCATAAAGATCGGCAGCCAGATCGACGAGAAAGACGGCCCCGAGGACATTTTTCTGGCGGCAATCTGAGCAGAGTTGCGCGGATTGGCCAGCGCCCTTTGTCCTCGCCCCGCGACAGCGGGGAGAGGAAGGGGACCCGTCATGCGCAGCATGACGGGGGAGGAGAGGGG
>JANMQB010000280.1:0-2817 GCA_031370155.1 Hyphomicrobiales bacterium
GTTTCGGGGGTCAAGCAGGAGCCGCCCTTGCCGGTCGCCGTTGAACTGGCGCAGGGGAGCGAAGCATCGCAGCGCCTGGCCGACGCCATCGGCAAGCGCATCCGCGAGGTGCTGGTGGTGACAGTGCGTATCGATCTGGTACCATGGGGCAGCCTGCAGCGCAGCGAATACAAGTCGAAACTCGTGCAACACTGAATTGTGGGGACATGCGTATGCAGAAGCTACAAGCCCAAGGCGTTCACCACATCACGCTGGTGGGCTCGAACCGCCGGACGTCCATCGATTTCTGGGAAGGGGTGCTCGGCATGCCCTTTATCTTCGAGCAGCCCAACCTAGACCGGGCCGCGGAAAGCCATCTGTATTTCGATCCCGGCGACGGCCGCTTGATCACCGTGTTCACCGACGAGGCGCGCCAGCCCGTGGCGCGGCGGACGCCGACCGAGCCGGGCTGCGTCCATCACATCGCCTTCTCGGTGTCGCGGGTCACCTTCCTGCAGGCGGTCAAACGTCTCGACGAGCGCAAGATCAAGCACAGCGGCGTCATGGACCGCGGCTTCATGGATTCGATCTATTTCGAGGATGCCATGGGGCTCCTGATCGAGCTTGCCTCGTACCGCTTCGAGCCGCCGGCGGGCTTCAGCCATGCCGACGTGCTGTTCGAGGCGCACCATATAAGGGTGGCGCGCGGCGACTATAATATCAAGGAAGTGCATCTGGCCGACGCGATCGAAAAGCTGGTAGCACGGAAGAACCCAACGCTCTCCGCCGACCGGTCGCCGAAGAACCCTTACTGACGTGCCTGCAACCACAACAACGGGAGGAACCAATGGCTGCGATACAACTCCACATGCTGAAGCCGAGCGTCAACAACATGACAGTGCGGGTCTTCGTGCGCGCCGCGAAACTCGACTACAGCGAGGACGATGTCTGGGGCAAGACGCGTTCGCCGGAATTCCTGGCGAAGAACCCGGCCCATATGACGCCGATGATCGAAGCCAAGGGCCTGCCCAAGGGCGCGCTGTGGGAAAGCTGCGCAATCATGCAGTATCTCTGCAACAAGCATGAATTGTCGCGCTTCTATCCGAAGGCCGCCGCCAAGCGGGCGATGATCGACAGCGCCATGTTCTACCTGATCGGCACGCTCTATCCTCTGGTGACGCGCGCCACCTATCCCGCCCTCGGCTTCCCGCAATATGCGGGCGAGGTGGGGACAAGCAACGCCGGCGCGGACATGAAAGCCGAGGCGCAGAAGGCCGCCGCGGCGGCCAACGCCGAGCCGCTCGACGTCTTCCACAAATTCTACATGGACGGAAAGCCGTTCATCGGCGGGGCGAAGCCGTCGATCGCCGACATCCGTCTCGCTTCGACGCTCGAGTTTCTCGCGGTGATCGACTACCAGCTGCCGGGCTGGGCGAAGACATACATGGGCGCCATGGAGAAATCGCTCGGCAAGGCCTATTCGGAGCCCGCCGCCGATGTGCGCGGCTACATCGCCCACGTGAAGTCGCAGAAGAAATAGCGCTCGTACTAGGCGGCTTTCAGGAAAGCTTCGACCTCGGCGGCGCTGGGGGCGGCGGCGGAAGCGCCGTATCTGGTGGTGGAGAGTGCGCCGCAGGCGGCGGCATAGCGCACGGCTTCCAGCAGGGGCTTGCCCCGCTCGATGGCGTGAGCGAGGCCGCCGTTGAAACTGTCGCCCGCCGCCACGGTGTCAACGGCGTTGACATTGAAGGCGGGAATGGTGCCTTCGGTTGCAGCGGCGGAGACGGCAACACCCCTGGCGCCGAGCTTGACGATGGCGGTGGCGACACCCTTGGCGCGGAGTTGGCGGGCGGCTTTCAGGCCGTCGTCGAGCGAAGACGGCGTCCAGCCGAGAATGGATGCGGTTTCGGATTCGTTGGGAGTGAGAATGTCGATGGCCTGCAAGACCTCCGTGGAGAGGCCCTGTTTTGGGGCCGGAGCGGGATCGAGAATGACGGTTCCGCCACGGGCCTTGACGATGCGGGCGGCGGCGAGCGAGGGGCCAAGCGGCACTTCGAGCTGGAGAAGGAGAACGCTTGCCGCCTCCAGGGCGGCGCGGCCGCGCGCCACGTCGGTTGCATCGACGGCGAGATTGCTGCCGCCGATGACCGTAATGCAGTTCTCGCCGCCTTCGCCGACATTGATGATGGCGATGCCGGTGGCGCCGCCGGCATCGCGGCGGAGCAGCGCGGTATCGACGCCATAGGAGGCAAGCTCGCGTTCGGCCGGGCCAGCGAAATCGTCGGCACCGATGCGGGCGATGAAACGCACGTCGCTGCCGAGCCGGCGGGCCGCCACCGCCTGATTGGCGCCCTTGCCGCCGAGGCCGAGCTTGTAACGGCGGCCATGCAGGGTTTCGCCCGGCTTGGGCAGCCGTTCCATATAGGCGGTGATGTCCATATTGATGCTGCCGAAGACGGCGACGGTCATGGTGGCATCGACCACTAAGGTACTATGATACCCGCCTTGACGCCGGCGTTCACGGCATTATTCACCGCCGCCATGGTGGCGGCGATCGGAGTGATGGCCCGCATCCACTCGACCGTTGGTGCATTGGTCACATAGATCGTGTCGTCCGGTACGACGCCGAAGACCTGGGCGATGAACATCGTCTCAGGTCTCGACATGTTGAACCGGAAGATCGCCGGACCTTGGTGCCAGCGGCCGTCCCGGTCCTGCCAGGCCTTCGGCTCGCGCAGACGGAAGACGAAGACGCCGGTGTTGCTGGCAATGTCGTTGGAGAGGCCGCCCACCTGGGAGAGCGCGTCGAGCAGGCTCGGGTTAAGCTTGGAGAATTCG
>JANMQB010000300.1:0-11906 GCA_031370155.1 Hyphomicrobiales bacterium
CGCCTTCGACGCCAAGGGCTTGCTCAATCCCGGCAAGGTTTTTCCGGTACTGCACCGCTGCGCCGAGCTCGGCCGCATGCATGTGAAGGGAGGTGCGCTGCCCTTCCCGGACATTCCGAGATTCTGATGGCGGAGGTGCTGAAGCCATCGACCGAGGCCGGCTTGTGCGAAGCGATCGCCGATGCCGTGGCCTCGAAGCGGCCGCTGGAACTGACCGGCATGGGCACCAAGCGCGGTCTCGGCCGCCCCATGCAGACGGCGGCGACGCTCGATCTGTCCGGCTTTTCCGGCATCCAGCTCTATGAGCCGGAGGAACTTATTCTGGAGGCGGGGGCGGCCACGCCCATGGCCGAAATCGAGAAGGCGGTCGCCGCCAAGGGCCAGCAGCTTGCCTTCGAGCCGCCCGGCGGCGGAACGATCGGCGGCATGGTCTCGTGCAATCTGTCGGGACCGCGCCGCATCAAGGCGGGTGCGGCGCGCGATCATGTGCTGGGCATGCGCGGGGTCACGGGCCGCGCCGAAGCCTTCAAGGCGGGGGCGCGGGTCATGAAGAATGTGACCGGCTACGATCTGCCGAAATTGCTGACCGGCTCCTACGGCACCCTTGCCGCCCTCACCTCCGTCACCATCAAGGTGCTGCCGCGGCCGGAGACCGAGGAGACCCTGGTGATCGCCGGTCTCGACGATGCCGCTGCGGTCCGGGCCATGAGCCTTGCCCTGCAATCGCCCTGCGAAGTCTCGGGCGCGGCACACCTGCCGGGTGCCGCACCCACGACGCTGCTCCGCCTCGAAGGCATTGCGCCATCGGTTGCCTACCGGCGCGACAAGCTGGCCGCCCTGCTCAAGGAGTTCGGCATGGCTGGGACATTGCCGGAGAAAAAGTCGAAGCAGCAGTGGCAGGCGATTCGCGATGTCTCGCCCTTGGCCTCGCGGCCGGAGCGCTGCCTGTGGCGGATTTCGGTGGCGCCAAGCGACGGCCCGCGAGTCGCGGCGCAGATTGCCGTAAGCGCCGATGCCCGCTGGTTCTACGACTGGGGCGGCGGCCTCATCTGGCTCGATGTTCCGCCTGCGGATGATGCCGCCGCGGCGGTCGTCCGGGGCGCCGTCACCCAAGGCCATGCCACGCTGATCCGCGCCCCCGATCCCGTGCGCAGCGCCGTGCCGGTGTTCCAGCCGCAGGAGGCGGCCTTGGCCGCCCTCACGCTGCGCATCAAGCAGGCCTTCGATCCGGCGCAAATCCTCAATCCCGGCCGCATGTATCGGGGGGTGTGATCCATGCAAACCGCTTTTACCGCCGGACAGTTGCAAGACCCGCACATCGCCGAGGCCAACGGCATCCTGCGCACCTGCGTGCATTGCGGCTTCTGCCTTGCCACCTGCCCCACCTATGTGCTGCTCGGCGACGAACTCGATAGTCCGCGCGGCCGCATCTACCTGATCAAGAACATGCTGGAGAAGGGCGAGGCGGCGAAACCCGAAACCGTCAAGCACATCGACCGCTGCCTCTCCTGCCTCGCCTGCATGACCACCTGCCCGTCGGGCGTCCATTACATGCATCTGATCGACCAGGCCCGCGTCCATGTGGAGGAAACCTACCGGCGTCCGGTGTTCGAGCGCATGCTGCGAAATCTCCTGGCACTCACCATGCCGAGGCCCGGCCTGTTCCGCCTGTCGCTCTTTGCGGCAAGGCTGGGGCGGCCTTTCGCGCCGGTCTTTGGCGCGCGAATCGCGGCGATGCTGAAACTTGTTCCCGGGCGTTCGCCGCCGCCGCAAGCGCTCGGCGCGCCCGGCACCTACACGGCGGAGGGCAGCAAGCGCGGCCGCGTGGCGCTGCTCATGGGCTGCGTGCAGAGCGTGCTTGAGCCATCGATCAATGCCGCCGCCATCCGCCTTCTCACCCGCCTCGGCTTCGAGGTGGTGGTGGCGGGCGAGGAGACCTGCTGCGGCTCACTCACCCATCACATGGGCAAGGAGCAGGACGCGCAGGCCCGGGCCCGCCGCTCAATCGATCAGTGGCTGAAGGCCGATGTCGATGCCGTGGTGATCACCGCCTCGGGCTGCGGTACGACGATCAAGGACTACGGCCACATGCTGAGACTCGATCCCGCCTATGCGGAAAAGGCAAAGCGCATCTCGTCGATCGCCAAGGACATCAGCGAATTTCTTGGCGGTGCCGGCCTGCCGGAGGTCAAGGCGCCACGGCCCCTGCGGCTTGCCTATCACTCCGCCTGTTCCCTGCAGCACGGCCAGAACATCAAGACGGTGCCGCAGGCGCTTTTACGCAATGCCGGCTTCGAGGTCGCCGAAGTACCCGACGGCCACCTGTGCTGCGGTTCGGCCGGCACCTACAACATCCTCCAGCCGGCCATCGCCGCGCAGCTCCGCGACCGCAAGATCGCCAATATCGAGTCGACCCGGCCGGAGGCGATCGCCACCGGCAATATCGGCTGCATCACCCAGATTTCGGGCGGCACGGCCATCCCGATCCTGCATACCATTGAATTGCTTGACTGGGCTTATGGCGGCCCTATTCCAAGACAATTGTCCGCCGATTCCAGGACCCCATAAGAATGGCCAGACTGCCGGAAGGTGTCACGTTTTCCGTCAAGCTTGAACCTGAATACAACCGCGTGCTCACGTCCGGGGCGATTGCCTTCGTGGCACAATTGCAACGGGTCTTCGGGGCTGAACGGCAGCGGCTTCTGGCGCTGAGGTCCGAGCGGCAGAAACTCTTCGATCGGGGCTGGCTGCCGGATTTTCTGTCCGGCACGGCGGCAATCCGCGCCGCCGAATGGAAGGTCGCATCAATTCCCGCCGATCTGCAGGACCGCCGCGTCGAGATCACCGGCCCCAGCGACCGCAAGATGGTGATCAACGCGCTCAATTCCGGCGCCCGGGTGTTCATGGCCGACTTCGAGGATTCGAACGCGCCGACGTGGAACAACATGGTCCGTGGGCAGATCAATCTCATGGACCGCTGGACCAGCGACATGGAACATGTCGATCCCGCCACAGGCCGGCGTTATGGGCTGGCCCGCAAGCCCGCCGTCATGATGGTGAGGCCGCGCGGGCTGCATCTCGATGAGGCCCATATGCTGGTCGACGGCCGCCCGGCCGCCGCTGCGCTGTTCGATTTCGGCCTCTATTTCTTCCACAATGCCAGGACGGCACTGGCCAAGGGTTCCGGCCCCTATTTCTATCTGGCGAAACTCGAAAGCCATCTCGAGGCCAGGCTGTGGAACCAGGTGTTCATTCTGGCGCAAAGCCTGCTTGACCTGCCGCTCGGCACCATCAAGGCGACGGCGCTGATCGAGACGCTGCCCGCCGGTTTCGAGATGGATGAAATCCTCTTCGAATTGCGCGACCACATTACCGGCCTCAATTGCGGGCGCTGGGATTATATCTTCTCTTTCATCAAGACATTCGCCCACAACAAGCGTTTCGTGCTGCCGGACCGCTCCCAGGTCGTCATGTCCAGGGCCTTCCTCGCCGCCTATTCGGCGCTGCTGGTCAAGACCTGCCACCGGCGCGGCGCCTTCGCCATGGGCGGCATGGCGGCGCAGATACCCAACCGCAAGGACGCCGAGGCGAACCGCATCGCCTTCGAAAAGGTCACGGCCGACAAGGAGCGCGAGGTGCGCGGCGGCCACGACGGCACCTGGGTGGCGCATCCCGATCTGGTGCCACCGGCGAAGAAGGTGTTCGACGAATTCATGCCGACGCCCAACCAGCTCTATGTCAATCGCGACGACGTCGAGGTGGGCCAGAAGGAATTGCTCGAAGTGCATGGCGGCACGCGCACCGAAGCGGGCTTCCGCGACAATATCAGGGTGGGCGTGCAGTATATCGAGGCATGGCTCGGAGGCCGCGGCGCCGTGCCGATCTACAATCTGATGGAAGATGCCGCCACCGCCGAAATTGCGCGGGCGCAGATCTGGCAATGGCTGAAATTCGGCTCGAGGCTCGAGGGCGGCCGCAAGGTGACGCGCGCCTTCTTCGACACATGCCTGGCGGAGGAAATGCAGCGGGTGAAGCAGGAGGTGGGCGGGGAGGCCTTCAAGACCGGCCGCTTCAAGGAGGCGATCGCGCTGTTCAAATCGCTGGCGGCGGCGAAGACGTTCGAGCCGTTCCTGACGATACCGGCCTACCGGAAACTCCTGTGACAGTGGCGGCGGTCCAGCATCAGAGATCGCAAGGCCATGTCGCTCTTGCCGTGGAACACCACGGATTATCGCGCCTGCGCGAACAGGGTGCGGCAAAGGTCCGCTTTCCGGAAGGGACGCATGAGGCGGTGCTGATCAACACCGGCGGCGGACTGGCCGGCGGCGATGAGTTTTCTTTCGATATCGCGGCCGGGGCGGATGCACGGCTTACGGTCACGACGCAGGCGGCCGAGCGCGTCTACCGCACGCTGGGCCCGCCCGCGGTCATCACAGCCACGCTCAAGGCCGGGCGGGGCGCCTTTCTTGCCTGGCTGCCGCAGGAGACCATCCTGTTCGACGGCGCGTCTCTCCGCCGCGACCTCGCAGCCGACATCGCCGCCGATGCGGCACTGCTGGCCGTCGAACCGGTCATATTCGGGCGCAAGGAAATGGGCGAGGTCATTCGCAGTGTCACTCTGAGAGATCGCTGGCGCATCCGGCGAAGCGGCCGGCTTGTCTTCGCCGACGACATCGCGATCATGAGTGCGCTCCCCCGCTCGGCCGCGACACTTGGCGGGGCCGGCGCCATGGCGACCCTCCTCTATGTCGCGGCCGACGCGGAAGCCAGACTCGACCGGTTGCGCGGCGCCGTCAGCGGCGGCGGCGCCAGCGCCTGGGATGGCAAGCTGGTTGCAAGGCTCACGGCGGCGGACGGCTTCGCCCTGCGCAAGGCACTGATACCGGCGCTTTGTGTGCTTGCGGGCGGAGCGGGATTGCCTAAAGTCTGGTCATTGTGAGGGGTTTTCATGCAGCTCACGCCGCGCGAGAAAGACAAGCTCCTGATCTCGATCGCCGCCATGGTGGTGCGGCGGCGGCTTGAGCGCGGCGTCAAACTCAACTATCCCGAGGCGGTGGCATTGATCAGCGATTTCGTTGTCGAAGGGGCGCGCGACGGCAGAAGTGTCGCCGATCTCATGGAGGCGGCCGCCCATGTTGTAACGCGAGCACAGGTCATGGAAGGAGTGGCCGAAATGATTCACGACGTCCAGGTCGAGGCCACAGTCCCCGATGGGACCAAGCTTGTCACCGTCCACCAGCCGATCCGCTCGTGAGGCACCGATGATCCCGGGCGAAATCATTGTGGGCGGCGGCGATATCGAGATCAATGCCGGCGCGGCGCGCGTCACGCTCGAAGTCGCCAATACCGGCGACCGGCCGATCCAGGTGGGCTCGCACTATCATTTCTTCGAGACCAACGACGCGCTGCGTTTCGACCGCGGCAAGGCGCGGGGCATGCGGCTCGACATTCCGGCCGGCACCGCCGTGCGCTTCGAGCCGGGCCAGCGCCGCGAGGTGACGCTCGTCCCCTATGGCGGCACGCGTAAGGTCTATGGCTTCCAGCAAAAAGTGATGGGGAGATTATGAGATGACAGAGTCCACCTCTTCGGGGAGAAAGAAAGCCAATTTGATCCGCCCAGTTTCGACGCGCGGACGAATTACGATTCCCGACGAAGTTCGTGAACTGATTGGGCTATTTCCTGGTGAAATTGCGAGATTTTCAATCGACACCGATGGACGGGTCTTTTTGTCTGCCGCAAAAAATTCCGAAACCGGGATAAACAAACCAAGGGCAGGCTCAAGTGGCTAGTCGCATACCCCGCGCCGCCTATGCCGCCATGTACGGCCCGACCGTCGGCGACAGGGTCAGGCTCGCCGATACGGATCTCATCATCGAGGTTGAGAAGGATTTCGCCCGCTACGGCGAAGAGGTGAAGTTCGGCGGCGGCAAGGTGATTCGCGACGGCATGGGCCAGTCGCAGATGCCGCGGGCCGCAGGCGCCATGGATACTGTCATCACCAATGCGCTGATCGTCGATCATGCGGGCATCGTCAAGGCGGATGTGGGCCTGCGCGATGGCCGCATCGCGGGCGTAGGCAAGGCGGGCAATCCCGACACCCAGCCGGGGGTGACCGTCATCATCGGCCCCGGCACCGAAATCATCGCCGGCGAAGGCAAGATCCTCACCGCCGGCGGCATCGACAGTCACATTCATTTCATCGCCCCCCAGCAGATCGAAGAAGCGCTCTGCTCCGGTGTGACCACCATGATCGGCGGCGGCACCGGTCCCGCTCACGGCACGTTGGCAACGACGGTGACACCGGGTCCCTGGCACATGGCGCGGATGATCGAGGCGGCTGACGCCTTCCCAATGAATCTCGGCTTCCTCGGCAAGGGCAACGCCTCGCTGCCGCAAGCCCTTGAGGAAATGATTCTCGCCGGGGCCTGCGGTCTCAAGCTGCACGAGGACTGGGGCACGACGCCCGCGGCAATCGACAACTGTCTGGCGGTGGCCGATGCCCATGACGTGCAGGTGGCGATCCACACCGATACGCTGAACGAGTCGGGCTTCGTCGAGGCGACGATCGCCGCCTTCAAGGGCCGCACCATCCATACCTACCACACCGAAGGGGCGGGCGGCGGCCATGCGCCCGACATCATCAAGGTGGCGGGGCTTCGCAACGTGCTGCCCTCATCCACCAATCCGACGCGGCCCTACACCATCAACACGGTGGCCGAACATCTCGATATGCTGATGGTCTGCCACCATCTCTCCCCGCGCATTCCCGAAGACATCGCCTTTGCCGAAAGCCGCATCCGCAAGGAGACGATCGCCGCCGAAGATATTCTCCACGACCTGGGCGCCTTCTCGATGATCTCCTCCGACAGCCAGGCCATGGGAAGAGTCGGCGAGGTCATCATCCGCTGCTGGCAGACGGCGCACAAAATGAAGGTCCAGCGCGGCTCGCTGCCTGGCGACGGCCGCAACGACAACATCCGGGTCAAGCGCTACATCGCCAAATACACCATTAATCCGGCGATCGCCCACTGCATTTCACATGAAGTGGGCTCCATCGAAGTTGGCAAGCGCGCCGATCTGGTCTTGTGGAACCCCGCCTTTTTCGGCGTCAAGCCCGACATGGTGCTGCTCGGCGGCTCGATCGCGGCGGCACCCATGGGCGATCCCAATGCCTCGATCCCGACGCCGCAGCCGGTTCATTACCGCCCGATGTTCGCAAGTTTCGGCCGGATGCGAACCAGCTCCTCTGTTACCTTCGTGTCGCGGGCCGCGCTCGAACTGGGACTTGGCAAGACGCTCGGCATCGCCAAAACCTGCGTCGCCGTCGCGAACACGCGCGGCGGCATATCCAAGGCATCGATGATCCACAATGCCGCAATGCCCCATATCGAGGTCGATCCCGAAACCTATGAAGTCCACGCCGACGGCGAGCTGTTGACTTGCGAGCCCGCAAGCGTGCTGCCCATGGCGCAGCGCTATTTCCTGTATTGACGATGGCGGACCGGCAGCGAGCAACATCCTTCCGCCGCGCTGGCCTGGCTGACAGCTCGCCCTTAGACAGCGTCGTGCTCGACGCGCAAGGCCGCCATATCCGCCGCAAGCTCATCACCTGCACGGACGGCACCGAGGTATTGGTCGATTTCGAGAAGCCGGCCAGACTCGAGCACGGCGATTGCCTGGTGCTGGAGGATGGCCGCCTTGTCGAAGTAATCGCCGCCGCGGAAGCGTTGCTGGAAGTGCGCGGGCGAGATCAGGCCCATTTCGCGCAATTGGCATGGCACATCGGCAACCGCCATCTCGAGGCGCAGATCGACAAGGACCGCATCCTCATTCGACGCGATCACGTAATCGCCCATATGCTGGAGCATCGGGGCGCCACGGTGCGGAATGTCACGGAACGCTTCAGTCCGGAACACGGCGCCTATCACAGTCACGGGCACGCCCATGAGCATTGAAGCACGGCAGCTCCTCCTGCTTCTAAACTGGATGTCACCCGCCTTCCCGACGGGGAGCTTCGCCTATTCCCACGGGCTTGAATGGGCCATCGAAGAGAGGATCGTCACGACGGCCGGCGAACTCAGAGAGTGGATCGAGGATCTCATCACGCGCGGTTCCGGCTGGAACGATGCGGTGCTGTTTGCAAATTGCTGGCGGCACGACGCCGCGGAGCTAAATGAGCTGGCGCTGGCGCTTGCCGCTTCATCGGAACGCCATCTCGAAACCACCCAGCTCGGGCGGGCGTTCCGCATTGCCGCATCGGTATGGAAAATTCCGATTGCTTTGGCGGAAGGCGACATTGCCTATCCGATCGCCGCCGGAACCGCCTGCCGTGCCGCGGGCATCGACCGGACCCACGCCCTGCTCGCCTATTTGCAGGGTTTCAGCAATGCGCTGGTGTCGGTCGCCGTCCGGCTCGTGCCACTGGGACAGACGCAGGGGCTCGAAACCACGCGCGATCTCATGCCGGTCATCGCCGCGGCGGCACGGCGCGCCGCGACGGCCACTCTCGGCCAACTCGGCGTCATCAGCATCGCCGCCGACATCGCCGCGATGAGCCATGAAACCCTCTACACCCGGGTGTTCCGCACATGAAACATGGACCGCTCCGCGTCGGCATCGGCGGTCCTGTCGGCTCCGGCAAGACGACGCTCACCGAAAAACTGTGCAAAGCGATGCGGGAAAAATATTCCCTCGCCGTCATTACCAATGACATCTACACCAAGGAAGATGCGCTGATCCTCAGCCGCTCGCAGGCGCTCCCCGAGGATCGCATCGTGGGTGTGGAAACCGGCGGCTGCCCGCACACGGCCATCCGCGAGGACGCTTCGATCAATCTCGCCGCCGTCGACGCGATGACCCAGCGTTTCCCCGATCTCGACGTGATCTTCATCGAGTCGGGCGGCGACAATTTGGCGGCCACCTTCTCGCCCGATCTCGCCGATCTCACGATCTATGTAATCTCCGTCTGCCAGGGCGAGAAAATTCCGCGCAAGGGCGGCCCGGCCATCACGCGCTCCGATCTCCTGGTCATCAACAAGGCCGATCTGGCGCCCCATGTGATGGCCGATCTCGAAACCATGGAGCGCGACACGAAGCTGGCGAGAGGCGAACGGCCCTATGTGTTCACCGACCTGTTGCGGCAGAAGGGCCTCGAGACAGTGATCGCCTTCATCGAAAAGGCAGGCGGTCTCACCTGAAGGAGAAATGGTACAGCTGCCCCGGCTCGAACGGGGGACCCCTAGATCCACAATCTAGTGCTCTAACCAACTGAGCTACAGCTGCATCCGAGCCCGTTTCCTAAGCGCAAGCGCCGGCAAATTCAAGACAGCAAAAAGGCCCGAGAGACGCACGGGCCTTCCGCCAAATGCACCCTCGGGCCGGAAGAGGTGGCCGGGGTACGGTGTCGCTGTCGGGTCAGGCGGCGAAAGTCTTGGAGAAATCGCCGAAAGCCTTGGCCATGCCTTCCTGCACCGGCTTTGCCATCTCCTTGGCAAGCTGCATCGAAAGCTGTCCGACTTCGGCGGCTTGGCGCTGGAAGCTCTCGGCCTGCTGGCGCATGAAATCCTGCTGCAAAGCGAAGAATTCCGCCGGCTCCTTGACCGCGAACAGGCTGCGGGTATGGGCGAAGGCCGCGGACACGGCATTCTGGGTGAATTCCACCGTCTTCATCTGGATATCGGCAAGGCGGCCACGATAGGCGCTGGCTGCGGCGTCAAAAAGCTGGACATTGCCGTGGGCCACATCGCTGGCCTTGTCGAAGGCTGCCTGGGCCTGGTCGACGGTCTTCTGGGCAAGGGCGGTGACTTCGCTGGGAAGCTCGCCGGTCATTTCAACTTTCGATTTCTTGATATTCATCTTGGCTCTCCATTGGGCACATGCCGTTCAGCGCCCTTCCCGGTGCATATAATTCTCCTTATTGTGCATTGCAACATAAATCTTGCATTGCACCAATTCATCCACAAGGACGGATGGCTCCGGCACTCGCCGGTTAATGAAAGGTGGACGAAACCTTGAAAATTCGTCTAGTTTGCCTGACAGGAGGGAGCGCCGGGCGGATATGCCGGGGACCATCCAGTGAGTGGCGGTTTGGGGGAGTAGCCGGTGACCGAAGCGTTGACGCCGACGCTGGAAGACCTGCGGGACGTGCCCGAAGCCGCCTGGCTGTGGGACGGAGCGCGGGCCCGTATCGTTTGGGCCAATTCGGCCGGAATAACTTATTTCGGCTGCGAAACGCTCTTCGACCTTATCGACCGGCCCTTCGATTTCGCCGAACCCGGCGTCGAACGGGCGGCGGCACTGGTCAAATCCCTGCGGCGCGGCCAGGTGCAGACCGCGCTTCTGCACTTCCCCTCGGCGGGCGCCGCCACGCCCATCTCCTGCAAATGCACGATCCATGCGCTGCCCGACGGCCGCCCCGGCCTCCTTGCAGTCGTGGACAAGCCGCCGGAAACGGCGGACGGTGCCGCGACCGCCGAAATCGTCGAGGCCTTCGACCTCCTGCCGACGCCGGCCGCCCTCATGGGCCGCGACGGGGCGATCCGCCATCTCAACGCCGCCTCGCTGCTGCTCCTGGGGGCGGGACAGCGCGCCACTCTCGCGGCACTCCTCGCCGACGATACGGCGGCCGAAGACCTGATCGCCCGCATCGAAGCGGCGGGCACGGTCAGTCTGGTGCGCGGCGTGCCGCTGCGTATCGGCAAGCGCGACCTCCGCATCACGGCGCGCAAGCTGACGCCATCCGGCGGCAATGGCGCCTTCGCGCTTGTTCTTCTCGACGACATCACCGAGCGCCGCGCCCTCGAACGCAAGCTTAATCCGGAGACAGGGCCGGCGCCGAAGCAGGCCGCGGCGGCGAGCGAAGCGGAACCCTTCACGCGGATCGGCAAGGTTCTGAAACGGGATACTTCACCGGAACCGGAAGTAGCGCTTGCACCGCCGCCCGCTCCGGCGCGGCGGCCCGCGCCCTTCATTCCCGAAACCATCCGCGCGGCGATCGACCGGCTGGCCGATCCCGTGCTGATCGTCAAGGACGGTCTCCTGCTCTATGCCAATCCCAAGGCGCTGACGTTTTTCGGACATGAGACCGCCGAGGAAGCGATCAACGATCCCAAGCTGCAGCAGCGTTTCGCCGCGCTCGGCCAGTCCTTGCCGGTGAGCGAGATCGAACTCGGCAACGGCCGCCGCATCTCCGCCGCCGTGCAGACGAGCACCATTCCCTGGCTCAGCGGCCCGGCGCGGCAGTTCCTGTTCAAGCCCGCGCAAGCGCCAGTCCCGGTGCCGGCCGTCGTCGCCCTGCAGCGCAAGATCGAGGCGCCGCCCACGCCGGAAATGCCCGTCGAGCCGCCCGCCGCCGAGGTGATCCCCCTGCCGCCGCGCGTGCCTGCCGCCGCCGACGACGAACTGCGCGCTATTCTCGATACCGCCACCGACGGCATCATCACCCTCGACGCCGCGGGCAAGATACACACCTTCAGCGCCGGGGCCGAGGCGATCTTCGGCTACCGGATCGCCGAAGTGGCGGACAAGCCCTTCGCCGATCTTCTGACGCCGGAGAGCCGCAAAGTGCTGCGCGACTATCTCGCGGCGCTGCAAGGACCGGGGCTTGCCTCGGTGTTCAATGACGGGCGCGAAGTGACGGCCGTCGTCAAGCAGGGCGGCACGGTTCCCTTGTTCCTCACGCTCGGCAAATTGCAGGCGGCGAAATCGCAGGCCGCCTTCTGCGCGGTGGTGCGCGACATCACCCAGTGGAAGAAGACCGAGACGGAACTGCGCCAGGCGAAGGATGTGGCGGAAGCCACCAGCCGCCAGAAATCCGAGTTCCTCGCCCGCATCAGCCATGAGCTGCGCACCCCCCTCAACGCCATCATGGGCTTTTCGGAAGTGATGCGCCTGCAGCGCTTCGGCG
>JANMQB010000334.1:0-4083 GCA_031370155.1 Hyphomicrobiales bacterium
GGCCGCGTCGAGAAGGAAGGCGGCCACGGCACCGTCGAATGGGCGGTCGCCTGGTTCGGCGGCGAGGACGGCTTCATCTCGTCTTATTGCAATACGATCCCGACAGCCGATGGCGGCACCCATGAGCAGGGCTTCCGCGCCGCCCTGTCGCGCTCGCTCAAGAATTATGCGGAACTCAGCAGCAACAAGCGCGCCGCGATCGTCACCGCCGACGATGTCATGACCTCGAGCGGAGCGCTGCTCTCGGTCTTTATCCGCGATCCCGAGTTCCAGGGCCAGACCAAGGACAAGCTGGCGAGCGCCGAGGCCGCCCGCATCGTCGAGACCGCGGTGCGCGATCATTTCGACCACTGGCTCACCGGCCATCCGGCCCAGGCCGACCGGCTGCTCGACTGGATCATCGGCCGCGCCGAGGAGCGGATCAAGCGCCGCCAGGAAAAGGAGGTGGGCCGCAAGACGGCGGTGCGGAAGCTCAGGCTTCCCGGCAAGCTCGCCGATTGCTCGGCCACCCAGGCCGAAGGCTCGGAGCTCTTCATCGTCGAGGGCGACTCGGCCGGCGGCTCCGCCAAGCAGGCGCGCAATCGCGCCACCCAGGCGGTGCTGCCCTTGCGCGGCAAGATCCTCAATGTGGCGAGCGCCGGGAAGGAGAAGCTCAGCCAGAACCAGCAGCTTGCCGATCTCGTCCAGGCGCTCGGCTGCGGCACCGGCGCCTCATACCGCGAGGCGGAGCTCCGCTACGACAAGGTGATTGTCATGACCGACGCCGATGTCGACGGCGCCCATATCGCGAGCCTGCTTATCACTTTCTTCTACCGCCAGATGCCGCTTCTGATCGACCAGGGCCACCTCTATCTGGCGGTGCCGCCGCTCTACAAGCTGGCGCAAGGCGCCAAGGTCGCCTATGCGCGCGATGACCGGCACAGGGAGGAATTGTTGCAGGGCGAGATGGCGGGCCGCGCCAAGGTCGAGGTCTCCCGCTTCAAGGGCCTCGGCGAAATGATGCCGGCACAATTGAAGGAGACGACCATGGACCCCGGAAAGCGCGCGCTGCTCCGCGTCTCCCTCGCCGACGCCGAACGCGCCACCACCGCCAAGATTGTCGAACAGCTCATGGGCAACAAGCCGGAGGAGCGGTTCAATTTCATCTCGGCAAGGGCGGAGTTCGTGAGCGAGGAGGGGCTGGATATTTGAGTCCTCAGCCGATGACGAGCAGGGCCCCAGTGGTGTCTTGCAGGAACGCGGAGATTTCCTTCGCATGGTCCCGGATGATGCGTTCCAAATCTGTTGTGGTGCAATTTCCACAGCGCAGCCAAATCGTCTTTGGCGGGGCTCCGTAAAGAAAGCTCATCTGATGAAAGTCGGCGTCCTTTGACATGATGGCAAGCCCGCGATCTCGCGCGTAGTCCCAAACCTGCCGGTCGCTTGACGCGGCAAGGCCCGCCGATTTCACATGCTCCGAGTCCGGAAAAAGACCGGCAAAGGTCGAAACGAAGCGGCCCGGCAGGTTCTGGTCGAAAAGCAGCTTCAAGTCACGCCGCGCCGACGAGACGGCGCTCGCGGTCCGCCGCGAAGGCAAGGCAGGCGCGGATGTCGTCGATGGTAAGTTCGGGGAAATCGGCAATGATAGCGGCTTCGCTCATGCCCGACGCCAGATAGTCCAGCACGTCATAAACCGCGATCCGCGTATCGCGCACGCAAGGCTTGCCCGAGCGGCGCGCCGGATCGATGGTGATGAGGGATAGATCAGTCATAATTGAATTATGCGGCATCGCGGCCATGGCGTCAAATCCAGCGCGCGGCGACGGCCAGAATCATCGAACAGCTCATGGGCAACAAGCCGGAGGAACGGTTCAATTTTATCTCTGCCCGAGCCGAGTTCGTAAGCGAGGAGGGGCTGGATATTTGAGGCCAGCCGGTGAGCTACCGTTCCCTAGTCGGGGACACTTGAGTTCAGGTCGTGCTACGGGCTTGACATTTCTGTACGAGGGACTATTTCCAAATTCACCACCTGTTGCGGAGGATTGCAGAAGCGATCACTCGGCGAAAACAGGGGCAACAGAAGGAAATATGCGATGGCTATGTCCATTAAGGGCAAGCACACGCCCACTCGTGTGCAACTCTCCTACCAACTTCTGCGCAATACTACGTCCCCTGACGAGAAGTCAGTGGGCGTTCAGTCGTTCGTGGCAAATCTGCCTGCGCGCGAAGTCTTGAAAATTGATACAAAGGGAAACCTTAGGAGTTACTTGGCAGAATACGATTCGCGAAAGAGAAATAGGGTTCACGATGCTATTCGAGAGACCATCGTGACCGATCCTGAACGTTTCATAGTTCGGAATAGCGGTCTTGTAGTGACCGCCTCGGAGGTGCAAGTTGATGACAACAAGAAAGTTGTCACGCTGATTGACTCAAGTTTGATTAATGGTGCGCAGTCGCAGGGTGAGATCCGTCGCTATCTTCAAGAACTCGATGAGGAAGGGGACGAAGATGGAGACGAAGATGAAGTTGAAGATGAAACGCCATTCTTCGTTCGAGCGTTTATCATTGTAGATCCAGACGCGGGGGAAGTGGTTGAGACCGCTATTGCGCGAAATATCGCCACGCCTATCAAGAGCATAACCGAGGCTGGCGCGCGCAATCAATTGGATGAGCTGGAAGCCAGCATTGCATCAAAGATTCCGGGAGCAAAGATCCGCAAGAAAGAATCGGATATAGATGTCATCGATACCCGAAAGGTACTCCAGCTAGCACGACTGTTGATGCCCAGTTTGATTTCAGAGAACTCTTCGGCGGCAGAAAAGCTTAGGGCCTACAAGAATCCCGAGCAGTGTCTCACCGACTTCTGCGATTGGTTTGAAACGAAGGCAAGCAATTCCAAGAGCCGGGCGAAATACGAATTTACTGTGCAAATCGCCCCTTACGCGTTGCTGGAATATGATAGATGGTCAGTCCATCCCGATTGGAATGGGCACCATATTTGGGAGGAAACAAAGAAGGGTGGTCGCGCTGTAAAGCGCGATAAGAAGACGCAGAAAATCAGTTGGGTATCGCCAGCAATTCTTTTTCCCCTTATGGGCGCGCTTAGCGAGTTCGCTGCCAAGGATAACGGCGGCAAGTGGCGGCTTAAAATGCCGAGGAGATTTAAGGAAGGGGAGATGATTCGCCGGGCAGTGAATCAGTTTCGGGCACACGACAGCGATCCGATTCTAATGGGGCGTAGAGAAGCTGCATACGATGCTCTGCGAATCTATCCGCAGACATTGATGGAAGTGTTGCGTGAGATGGAATCTGAACGCGCCTAGCCCCCCCACACGAAGTGGCTGTGGCCATAGTGCTGCAGCCACTTCTGATTCACTCCACCGCCACACGCCCCGCCGCCGAGTTATGCGCATACGTCTCCCACGTCGGCTTGTAGTTGTCGTTGGCCTGATTGCCCCAATAGGTCCAGCCCGGCCGCGTGCCGCGCATTTTCTCACTCCCCCGCCAATGGCAGCAACTCGAACACCTTCGCCTCTTTCGCCGCCGCCTTCACGTCGCCGCGGCGCAGGGCCAATTGGATGCGCTCGAGTTTCTGAATGTCGGGAAGGTCGATCGTCGGGTCCCAGTCGGTTCCGCTGTAGTGGAGCGTCACTTCGACTTCGGCAACATACTTGCCTTCATGGATGCGCTTGATCGTCTTTTCGTCGTGCGCCGGGATCATGTCATTGACCTCTTCATGAAGTCGGACGTCCAGTTTTTCGGGTCGGGCCGGTAGGCCGTGATCAGTACGGCAATATCCGGCCGCTGCCGGGGTATTCCCCAGACCGCGTGCAGCGGGCGATTGTCCCGGTCTTCAAGCAGGACCAGAACGGACGGCCCCCGGTTTGCATCCGGGTAGTCCTCGACCACACGTGCCTTGCCCATGTTTTCGATGACCGCGGATGGCAGGATACCATCCTTCTGCATTTCTTCAAAAGCATGGTTCGACACGTGAACGGCGGCGCGATCCACGAGCGCCACGATGGCTGCAAGCGTGTCGCTCACTCCGCCGCCACCCGCCCTGCCGCGCTATTATACGCATAAGTCTCCCACGTCGGCTTGTAG
>JANMQB010000412.1:0-1911 GCA_031370155.1 Hyphomicrobiales bacterium
GGAAATCCGCGAAGTCCTCGACGATTACGTGATCGGTCAAGATCACGCCAAGAAGGTTCTCTCGGTCGCGGTCCACAACCACTACAAGCGCCTGAACCACGCGTCGAAGAACAATGACGTCGAACTGGCCAAGGCTAACATCCTGCTGATCGGCCCCACCGGCACCGGCAAGACGCTGCTCGCCCAGACGCTGGCCCGCATCCTTGACGTGCCCTTCACCATGGCGGACGCCACCACGCTCACCGAGGCGGGCTACGTCGGCGAGGACGTCGAGAACATCATTCTCAAGCTGCTGCAGGCGGCCGACTACAATGTCGAGCGGGCCCAGCGCGGCATCGTCTATATCGACGAGGTCGACAAAATCAGCCGCAAGTCGGACAATCCCTCGATCACCCGCGACGTTTCCGGCGAGGGTGTGCAGCAGGCGCTCCTCAAGATCATGGAAGGTACCGTCGCCTCGGTGCCGCCCCAGGGCGGGCGCAAGCATCCGCAGCAGGAATTCCTTCAGGTCGATACCACCAACATCCTGTTCGTCTGCGGCGGCGCCTTCGCGGGCCTCGAGCGCATCATCGCTCAGCGCGGCCGCGGCTCCGGCATCGGCTTCGGCGCCGAGGTCAAGTCGGTCGACGACCGGCGCACCGGCGCGGTGCTGCGCGAGCTTGAGCCCGAGGATTTGCTGCGTTTCGGCCTTATTCCGGAATTCGTCGGCCGCCTGCCGGTGACCGCGACGCTGGAAGACCTCGACGAAGCGGCGCTGATCCAGATCCTGACCGAGCCGAAGAACGCGCTGGTCAAGCAGTATCAGCGGCTGTTCGAGATGGAGGGCGTCAAGCTCACCTTCCACGAGGAGGCGATGAAGTCGATCGCCAGGCGTGCGGTGGACCGCAAGACCGGCGCCCGCGGCCTGCGCTCGATCATGGAGGCGATCCTGCTGGAGACCATGTTCGACCTGCCCGCCATGAACGGGGTCGAGGAAGTGGTGATCTCCAGGGATGCGGTCGACGGCGACGCCAAGCCGCTCCTCATCTATGCCGACCGCGACAAGCAGTCCAATATCAAGATGGCGCCTGCCGCCTCGGCGTAAACCCCGGATTTATTTGCTCCGGACGCCCGGCCATTGAAATCCGTTAACCGCGCCTCCATTTTCCGGTGACAGGATCGGGCTGCGTTCCAGTCCGTTTATGCGTATAATGCGGTGATTCCGGGCCCGACCCGGCGAAAGGAACAAGAATGACGAAATCCGCCAAAACCCCGACGGCCGAAGGCAGCGTCGAGACGCTCCCCGTCCTGCCGCTGCGCGATATCGTCGTATTCCCCCACATGATCGTGCCGCTGTTCGTCGGCCGCGAGAAATCGATCCGGGCGCTGGAAGAGGTGATGCGCGAGGAAAAGCGCATTCTGCTGGTCGCCCAGAAAAACCCCGCCGACGACGATCCGGCCATCGATGCAATCTACAAGACCGGCACCGTGGCGCAGGTCCTGCAATTGCTCAAGCTGCCGGACGGCACCGTCAAGGTGCTGGTGGAAGGCGTCGAGCGCGCCAAGATCGAGAACTTCACCGGCCGCGGCGAATTTTTCGAGGCGGAGGTGCGCCTGACGCCGCATGTGATCGGCGCCGAAACCGAGGTCGAGGCGCTGGCCCGCACCGCCGTGTCGCAGTTCGAGAGCTATGTCAAGCTCAACAAGAAGGTGCCGCAGGAAATCCTGGCGACACTGGGCCAGATCTCCGATTACGCCAAGCTCGCCGACACCATCGCCGCCCATCTCGCCATCAAGATTCCCGAGAAGCAGGAGCTTCTCGAAATGGTGTCGGTGCAGGCGCGCCTTGAAAAAGTGTTTGCCCTGATGGAAGGCGAAATCTCCGTACTCCAGGTCGAAAAGCGCATCCGCAGCCGCGTCAAGCGCCAGATG